>NZ_JDWE01000022.1:0-20464 GCF_000685765.2 Frankia sp. BMG5.23 | reverse complement strand
GGCGCCTTCGGCGCAATGCGGGGGCCCCTGGCATCGGGGGCCGTGCGGGGTTTCCGTCGCCTCGCCTTCGGCGTTTGGAACTACGGGAGGCAATGCTGTGGACAGGCAGGATACCCAGCCGGGTCAGCCCGAGCCCGGCACCGGGGACGTCGGCGGCGACCCGTCCGGGAGCGACCACGACTCTTCCCCGGGCAGCCACGGCGGTTCCGGGTCCGGGCGCGTCGGTCCGCAGCTGGCTGCCCACATGCTCGCGGTGGTCGCGGTCGCCGCGGCGCTCGCGGTGCTCGTGTTCGCCCTCGCGGATCCCTCCCCCTCCCGGCACATGCGTGGCCTCCTGATCACGGTGAACCTCGTCTGCCTCGCCGGGGTGTTCACGGCGTGGCTTCGCGTGGCTCTCGTGGTCGGGGCCGCCAGGGCCCCCGGGGGAATCGAGTAAGCTCGGCCGGACATGCCGTGCGCCGGCGTACGTGTGTCCATCCGCTGGTCCAGGCCGACCACTCGTCATGATTGGTCGGCGCGCCTCCGGGTGGCCCGCGTGCCCTGATGATCGTCCGGATGTGCTGACGGGCGGTTCCCTCTCAGATCCATCGCGTCGAGCACGTTCGAGACGGCACAGGTTCCGGTCGCGGTCCCTCCTGCCACGGAAGATCCGTGGCCGCCAGAGTCCACAGGAGGTGGGTTCAGCCTTGGCACGTCATTATGAGCTCATGGTGATCCTCGATGCTGACCTCGAGGAACGCACTGTCGCGCCCTCTCTCGACCAGTACCTCGGTGTCGTCCGTCAGGGCGGCGGCGTGGTGGAGAAGGTCGATGTCTGGGGGCGGCGCCGGCTCGCCTACGAGATCGCCAAGAGTCACGAAGGCATCTACGCCGTCATCGACCTTCATGCGGAGCCCGACGTCGTCGCCGAGCTCGACCGTCAGCTCGTCCTCAACGAGTCGGTCATGCGCACCAAGGTCATCCGGCTTCCAGAGCCGAAGAAGCCACGTCAGAGCCGCCGGGCGGCGGCATGATCCGGTCCGCGGCGACGGCAGTCCCCGTGCCGTCGTGGGCCGCCGATCTCCGGGAGAGTGCCCATGGCCGGTGAAACCGTCATCACCGTCGTCGGCAACCTAGCCAACGACCCCGAACTGAGGTTTACCCCGAACGGTGCCGCGGTCGCCAGCTTCACCGTCGCATCCACGCCGCGCACCCTCGACCGCCAGACCAACGAGTGGAAGGACGGCGAGGCGCTGTTCCTGCGCTGCTCCATCTGGCGCCAGGCGGCGGAGCACGTCGCCGAGTCGCTGCAGAAGGGCGCTCGGGTCATCGTCACCGGCCGCCTCAAGCAGCGGTCGTTCGAGACCCGCGAGGGTGAGAAGCGCACCGTGATCGAGCTCGACGTCGACGAGATCGGTCCGAGCCTGCGCTACGCCACCGCCAAGGTCGTCAAGGCCGCGCGTGGCGGTGGTGGCGGCGGTTACGGGGGCGGAGGCGGCTACGGCGCGCCTGCCGGCGCGCCCCCCGGCGCACCTGCCGGTGTTCCCGCGGGCGTTCCGGCCGGCGGCGGCTACGGCGGCGGTAGTGGTGGAGCACCCATCGATGACCCCTGGTCGCAACCGGCCGGCGGCTACTCCGACGAGCCACCGTTTTGAGCGGCCGGTCGTCGTCCTCGCGAACGACACAACGAGGTAGGAGCACACCCATGGCCAAGGCGGCCGTGCGCAAGCCCAAGAAGAAGGTTTGCGTTTTCTGCAAGGACAAGGTCGACTACATCGACTTCAAGGACACTTCGCTGCTGCGCAAGTACATCTCCGACCGGGGTAAGATCCGGGCCCGTCGGGTGAGCGGTAACTGCAGCCAGCACCAGCGCGACGTGGCGACGGCGGTGAAGAACAGCCGCGAGATGGCGCTGCTGCCCTACACCGCCTCGGCCCGGTAGGGGGTGGCAATGAAGCTCATCCTGACCCAGGAGGTCCCCGGTCTCGGCAGTCCGGGTGACATCGTGGAGGTCGCGAACGGGTACGGGCGTAACTACCTCGTGCCCCGCCGGTACGCGATCCTCGCGACCAAGGGCGCGGAGCGCCAGGTCGAGCAGATCAAGCGGGCCCGGTCGGCCCGCGCGGTTCGCGATCTCGGGCACGCTCAGGAGATCGCCGGTCAGCTCGGTGGCCTCAAGGTCGAGCTGACCAGCCGGGCGGGCAAGGAAGGCCGCCTGTTCGGTTCCGTGACGGCGGCCGATGTGGTGGAGGCGGTGACCGCCGCGGGTGGCCCCGAGCTCGACCGGCGCCGCGTCGAGCTCACCACGCCGATCAAGTCCCTGGGCGCCTACACCGTCGCCGTGCATCTGCATCCCGAGGTGACCGCGACCGTGAAGCTCCAGGTCACGCAGGCCTGATCAGGTCTGACCAGGGCAGGGCGGGCCTGATCGCGGCCGGATGGGCCCGAGGTCAGGCGGGTCTGACGGGGTGGCATCCGCCGTTTCTCCCGCTGTACCGCCGCGCTCGCTGTACGGGCTCCCCTGGCCGACCGTCTCAGGTGGTCGGCCAGGGGAGTTCGTTGTGTGTGGGGCAAGGGGCGACGACCAGATCCGAAACTTTTTCTCATCCACAGGGCACTCGGGATGCAGGCGCCTGCCAGCTAGGTTTCGTCGAGGTTGTGGTCTCGGGTGTCCACAGGTTTCCGATTTCCGTCCCGATGTCCTCCCCAGGTTTCGGCCGGTTGCCCACAGCTTTTCCACAAGGGCCTGTGGATAACTTTTTGGTGGGTGTGCCCGCCGGTCCGTAAGGTCGGACCCTCCAGGCCGAGGAAGGTACTTCTAGCCTGATCGGGCCAGGCCTCCTTCGGTGACGCGGGCGGCGCCCGGCGAGAGGCTCACCGGGCGCCGCCCGTTCGGTCCCTGCTGGAAGCCCCGGCCGGTCGGGGGCGGAGCGGTCGTTGACAGCGGTTCCGATCTGTACGAACATACGTTCGAATACGGGTCTACGGGAGTCCCGGGAGGGTGCGTCGTGAGCGTCACCGAGATCTCGCGTGGTTCCGGTGGGAGTGCAGAGTTCGACCGGACTCCCCCGCACGACCTGCCCGCTGAGCAGAGTGTGCTCGGCGGCATGCTGCTGTCGAAAGACGCCATCGCCGACGTCGTCGAGGTCCTGCGGACGGGTGACTTTTACCGTCCCGCGCACGGCCTCGTGTACGAGGTCATCGGCGATCTCTACGGCCGGGGGGAGCCTGCGGACGTCATCAGCGTCGCCGCCGAGCTCAGCCGCCGAGATCTGCTCGAACGGGTGGGCGGTCCGGCCTACATGCACACCCTCATCTCGAGCGTGCCCACTGCGGCCAACGCCGGGTACTACGCCCGTATCGTCGCGGAGAAGGCGGTCCTGCGCCGCCTCGCGGAGGCCGGCACCCGCATCGTGCAGCTCGCCTACGGCGCGGCTCCGGACGTCAGCGACGTCGTCGACCGCGCCCAGGCGGCCGTGTACGAGGTGACCGAGCGCCGGACGAACGAGGACTACCTGCCGCTGGGGGAGCTGCTCAACCCGGCGTTGGAGGAGATCGAGTCCATCCAGGGGCACGACGGTTCGCTGACCGGGGTGCCCACCGGTTTCGTCGACCTCGACGAGCTGACCAACGGCCTGCACGGCGGCCAGCTGTGGATCGTCGCGGCCAGGCCGGCCGTGGGCAAGTCGACCCTCGGCCTGGACTTCGCCCGGGCGGCGTCGATCAAGAACGGGATGGCGTCGGTCATCTTTTCGCTGGAGATGAGCCGCATGGAGATCACCATGCGGCTGTTGTCCGCCGAGGCGCGGGTGTCCCTGCAGAACATCCGCACGGGCCGGCTCACCGACGACGACTGGGGTCGCCTGGCCCGCCGGATAGGCGAGGTCGCGGAGGCCCCGCTGTTCATCGACGACAGCCCGCACCTGACGATGATGGAGGTCCGGGCGAAGGCCCGGCGGTTGAAGCAGCGTAACGAGCTGCGTCTGGTGATCCTCGACTACCTGCAGCTGATGTCGTCGCCCAAGAAGGTGGAGAACCGTCAGCAGGAGGTCAGCGAGATCTCGCGGTCGCTGAAGCTGCTCGCCAAGGAGCTCGACGTTCCGGTGGTCGCCATCTCCCAGCTCAACCGCGCCTCCGAGCAGCGGGCCGACAAGCGTCCCCAGGTCTCCGACCTGCGCGAGTCCGGAAGCCTGGAGCAGGACGCCGACGCGGTGATCCTGCTGTACCGGGAGGACACGGTCGAGAAGGAGTCGGCGCGCGCCGGCGAGGCGGACCTCATCATCGCCAAGCACCGCAACGGGCCGACTGGCACCGTCACCGTCGCCTTCCAGGGTCATTACTCACGGTTCGTCGACATGGCGAACTGAATTCTCGGCCCGGGAGCGGGACGAGGCCCACGGGTGGAGAGCGCCAGCGGCCCGCCAGCGGCCCGGGTGGGTGCCCGGGTGTGTTTGGCGTGGTCATGGTTCATGTTGGCGGACCGCAGATCTCCCGATGCTGCCAGACTGGGCGGTATGAGTTTCAGGATCATCCATGGCGAGTGAGAGGCGGGACGGCGGGCGGCCCGCCGGGGCGGTCCTCGAAGTTGCCCGGTTCGACATCAAACCGGGCAGCGAGGACGATTTCGTCGCCGCGTATCACGGGGTGCGTGCGGAGCTCGTCGGCACGCCGGGCTGTCGTTCCGCGCGGATGACCCGCGGGGTCGAGTCACCGTCGAGTTTCGTGCTGCTCGTCGAGTGGGACAGCCTGGACGCCCATCTGACGAACTTCCGGGAGTCGGAGCGGTTTGTCCGCTGGCGTGCCGCCCTCGGCCCGTACTTCGACGGCACCCCGACGGTGGCGCACAGCGCAGACGTCCCCGCCGCTCCCGGCCCGGCCTGACCCTCGACGACCGCCGGACCTCTGATCATGGCAGCGTTCCTCGGGTACCTGTTTTTCGCGCCGCTTACGGCGCTCTTCTTCGGTTTCCTCATCTGGCTGGTGCCGGCGATCCTGCTCCGGAACACGGATGTGGTGAGCCGGCTGAACCTGCGGCCCTTCGCGTTCTTCGTCACCGGCTACGTCTTCAGCGGGCTGATGGCCCTCTACCTGCTGGTGCTGGACGCCGGCCACGACGTCGCGCCGGCGGCCGGCGCCGTCGCATCCCTGGCCCTCCTCTGGGCTGTTCGGCGGCAGTGGCGCCGGCATCGGCCACTGGGCACGCGGCAGGTGGCGAGCAGGCGACGTGGTGGCCCGGTCCAGCCGGTCCAGCAGGGTTACCCTGGCCCGCCGGTGCAGCCGGGTTACCCTGGCCCGCCGGTGCAGCCGGGTTACCCCGGCCCGCCGGTGCAGCCGGGTTATCCGCATCAGCCCGGCCACCCGTACCCCCCCATGCCGCAGGCCGGGCCGGTCGCGAGAGGTCCATCCGGGTATCCCGAGACCGCCGGATATTCGCTTACGCAGCCGGATCAGCCCCGCCCGGGCGGGGGAGGAGACGGTCCGGGCGGGGGAGGAGACGGTCCGGGCGGGGGAGAAGACGACCCGGCAGGCGGGGCGGGTGATCCCGGTCAGCCGGGGTATCAGTCTGGGCCCGCGGGTCATCGGGCGGCACCGGACGGCGGTCGCGGGGCCGGTCGGCGGATCGCCGGCTACCCCTGGGCCGTTCCGCCCAGCGGGCCCAGACCGGGGGGCCTACCACCCGGCGCGCCCCCGTCCCCGCCACCGGCCGAGGCGGACCCTGATTCCTGATCACGGGTTCTTGATTTCTGGTCCGGTTCCTGGTCTCTGGCGCCTGATTCCGTCGCTCGTCGTTCGCCG
Organism: Frankia sp. BMG5.23; assembly: GCF_000685765.2. Lineage (NCBI taxonomy): Bacteria > Bacillati > Actinomycetota > Actinomycetes > Frankiales > Frankiaceae > Frankia > Frankia sp. BMG5.23. The sequence goes on along the minus strand of NZ_JDWE01000022.1, from coordinate 14,689 downwards.
CCCGGCGGGCCGGGCGGCGCGACACGGCAGGCTGGACCCGTCCGGGCGGTGGCGTACCGTCGTGTCATCGTCTGTCAGTGCCGGCGGTCCCCGCCAGCAGTGCCACTGAATTGATCTTCGAGGTCGAGATGCCCGCCCTGCGCTCCCGCACCACCACCCACGGCCGGAACATGGCCGGCGCCCGCGCCCTGTGGCGCGCGACCGGGATGACCGACGACGACTTTGGCAAGCCGATCGTCGCCGTGGCTAACAGCTTCACCGAGTTCGTCCCGGGGCATGTGCACTTGCGTAACCTTGGCTCGCTGGTGGCCGGGGCGGTGGCCGAGGCCGGTGGGGTGGCGCGCGAGTTCAACACCATTGCCGTGGACGACGGCATCGCGATGGGGCATGGCGGGATGCTCTACTCGCTGCCGTCCCGCGAGCTCATCGCCGACAGCGTCGAGTACATGGTGAACGCCCACTGCGCCGACGCCCTGGTCTGCATCTCCAACTGCGACAAGATCACCCCGGGGATGCTGCTCGCGGCACTGCGGCTGAACATCCCGACCGTGTTCGTCTCCGGCGGAGCGATGGAGTCGGGCAACGCGGTCATCTCCGGCGGCACGGCTCGGTCCAGGCTGGACCTCATCACCGCGATGTCGGCGGCGGTCAACCCGGACGTCTCGGACGGCGACCTGTCGACGATCGAGCGTTCGGCCTGCCCGACGTGTGGATCCTGCTCCGGCATGTTCACGGCGAACTCGATGAACTGCCTGACCGAGGCGATCGGGCTGTCCCTGCCCGGCAACGGGTCGACCCTGGCCACCGCCGCCGCCCGCCGTGAGCTGTTCGTCGAGGCCGGGCGCCTCGTGGTCGACCTGGCGCGGCGCTATTACGAGAAGGACGACGAGGCGGTCCTGCCCCGGTCGATCGCGACCGCCGCCGCCTTCCGTAACGCCTTCGCGGTCGACGTGGCGATGGGCGGCTCGACGAACACCGTGCTGCATCTGTTGGCCGCCGCCGTCGAGGCCGGCGTTGACGTCACCCTCGCCGACATCGACCAGATCTCCCGCACCGTCCCCTGCCTGTGCAAGGTGGCGCCGAGCTCCACCCGTTACTACATGGAGGACGTCCACCGGGCGGGCGGCATCCCCGCGATCCTCGGCGAGCTCGACCGGGCCGGGCTGCTCGACCCGGACCCGCACACGGTGCACTCCGCGAGCCTGCGCGAGTTCCTCGACCGCTGGGACGTCCGCGGCCCGAGCCCCTCGCCGGACGCGATCGAGCTGTTCCACGCGGCGCCGGGTGGCGTGCGCACGATCGAGCCGTTCAGCTCCACCAATCGGTGGGACACCCTTGACACCGACGCCAGGGACGGTTGCATCCGTTCGGTCGAGCACGCCTACTCCGCCGAGGGTGGGCTCGCGGTGCTGTTCGGCAACCTGGCCGTCGAGGGCGCCGTCGTGAAGACGGCCGGTGTGGACGAGGGCCAGTGGACCTTCCGCGGCCCGGCGCTCGTGGTCGAGAGCCAGGAAGAAGCGGTCGACGCCATCCTCACCGGGCGGGTCAAGGCCGGGAATGTGATCATCGTCCGCTACGAGGGCCCTCGCGGCGGTCCGGGGATGCAGGAGATGCTCTACCCCACCGCGTTCCTCAAGGGCCGCGGTCTCGGCCCGAAGTGCGCCCTGATCACCGACGGCCGGTTCTCCGGCGGGAGCTCCGGACTGTCGATCGGTCACGTCTCCCCGGAGGCGGCCCACGGCGGGACGATCGCCCTGGTCCGCGACGGGGACATCATCGAGATCGACATCCCGGCCCGCCGGCTGGAGCTCGTGGTCTCCGACGAGGAGCTGGCGAGCCGACGCGCGGCGCTGGAGGCGGCCGGCGGCTACCGTCCCACCGGGCGGGAACGGCCGGTGTCCATGGCGCTGCGGGCCTATGCGGCGATGGCGACCTCGGCCTCCACCGGTGCCGCGCGCGACGTCGGTCTGCTCGGCGGCTGATGAGGCGGCGTCCGGGCGGGCCTGGTTCGGACCGGGCCTGGTTCGGACCGGGACGGGTTCAGACCGGGACGGCGGCGGGGGCGGACGACGGCGTCGCGAGCGTCACGGCAAAATCCCCATCGGGATCCGTCCACTGCCGCGCCACCGCCCAGCCCGCCAGCGCAAGCTCCGAGGCGATGCCGTCCAGGGTGAACTTAGCGCTGATCTCGGTGAGGATCTCCTCCCCCGGTTGGAAGTCGACCGTAACGGCGAGGGTCGCGATCGAGACGCGCTGCTCCCGAACGGAACGTAGCCGCATCTCGATCCAGGAGTTCTCGGCGTTCCAGACCGCCACATGCGCGAATCCGCGGATGTCGAAGTCGCCCCCGAGTTCCCGGTTGATCACCGTCAGCACATTGCGGTTGAAAGCGGCGGTGACCCCGGCACCGTCGTCGTACGCGGCGACGAGGCGGTCGACGTCCTTGACGAGGTCCGTTCCCAGTAGTAGGGCGTCGGAGCTCTCGGCCTGCTCGCGCAGCGTACGGAGGAGGTTCTGCCGCTGCGCAGGGCGCAGATTGCCGACCGTGCCGCCGAGGAAGGCGAGCAACCGATGGCCACCTCGGGGCAACTGGTGCAGATGCCGTTCGAAGTCCCCGACCACGGCCGCCACGGAGAGCCCCGGGTAGGTGGTGAGGATTCCGCGACCTGCCCGCACCAGGGCCGCCTCGTCGACATCGAAGGGGATGAAACGGCGGAGGTTGCCGGCCGCCCGCAGCGCGTCGAGCAGCAGCCTGGTCTTGTCGGAGGTTCCCGATCCCAGCTCGACGAGGGTGTCGGCCGGACAGGCAGCCGCGATCTCGTCGGCGTAACTGACCAGGATGGCCCGTTCCCGCCGGGTCGGGTAGTACTCCGCCAACCGGGTGATCTTGTCGAACAGCATGCCGCCGGTGGTGTCGTAGAACCACTTCGGCGGCAGCTCGCGGGGGCTCGCGGTGAGGCCGGCGAGCACGTCGCGGGCCAGCGTGACGGCGCGATCCGACTCGTGCAGGTGGCGGTCGACGGAGAGGCCCGGGAACGGGATCTCCGCCGTGCCGTTCGCGCCCGTCCCCTCAGGGACGGCATCATCCGCTCGGGTGGTTGTCGGAGTCCTTGGTGTCATGGATGTACCCTCCATCAACGTGGTGCAACCCACGGTAACTGATCTAGGAGATCATGTTACGAAGAGTGACTTGATGTGTGTCGGCTACCAGGAGGTGATGGTCCGGAACGTCCACCCAGCCCGGTTCGTCATCGTCTGGTTCGCTTGCGACCAGGACTCCATCCTTCTCCCTCCGGTATGACAGGCTGTCCCGCCAGGCGGTCGCCACGATCTGGGTTCCATCCACCACCAGCAGGTTCAGCCGGGCCCGCTCGCCCGAACCCGCCGCGTCCAGCGACAGCACGACCTCGGCGACCGCCTCGGCGAGTGGACGCTTCCCGGCGTGCTCCCACACCAGCGCGGCGAGCAGCGCGGAGTCGCACGTCGAGTCCGGGACCGGAGCGTCGGGCCGGTCGCGCAGCATCCGCCGGACGGCCACCGGGTCGACCCGGCCGTTGTGGCTGAGCAGCCGGTGGCCGTCGGTGAAGGGAGCCGTCGCGCTTTCTTCGATCGGCATGCCGACGGTGGCGCTACGCACGGCCGCCAGCACGCAGCCGGAGGCGACCGCGCCGGCGATCGAGGCGTACGAGGCGTCCGTCCACATCGGCACGGCCCGGCGGAACCGGGCCGGCGCCGCCCGCAGCGCCGGGGCGTACCAGCCGACTCCGAACCCGTCGGCGTTCACCGTGCCGTGGCGCATCCGCCTCGGCGACCACGACTGGCGCAGCAGGCTGTACGGACGCTCCAAGGTCAGCCCCGCCAGGGTCCGTGGCGTTCCGATCCAGGCGAGGTGCCGGCACACCGAGGTCTCCTTCGCACGCGTGCTCGTTCGTCACCCGGCGTCGCGGGCCAGCCGGAATCCGGCGAAGATCTGCCGGCGGATCGGGTAGTCCCAGTTCCGGAACGTGGCGCGGACGGCGACGGCGTCCGTCGCCCAGCTGCCTCCGCGCAGGACGCGGAAGGACGACTCCCGCCCGGCCTTCGGAAAGAAGACCTCGCTGTACTCCCGGTAGGGGTAAGACACGAAGCCCGGGTACGGCGTGAACCCGCTCGCCGTCCATTCCCAGACGTCCCCGATCATCTGTTCGGCTCCGCAGGGACTCGCGCCCGCGGGATAGGCCCCCAGCGGGGCCGGGCCGCTCGTCCAGTTGCCCAGATTGGCACGCTCCGGAGTCGGATCGGTGTCCCCCCACGGATACCGCCGTGAACGTCCGGTGACCGGGTCGTAGGCGGCGGCCTTCTCCCACTCGGCCTCGGTCGGTAGCCGCCTGCCGGCCCAGCGGGCATGCGCCTCGGCCTCGTACCAGCACACGTGCTGGACCGGCTCGTCGAGGGGAACCGGCTCGACCCGGCCGAACCGGCGGCGCAGCCAGGTGCCGCCCTCGCGCCACCAGAACGCGGGCGCGCTCAGGCCCTCCGTCTGGCGCCATTCCCATCCCGCCGCCGACCAGAGCCGCTCGTCGTCGTATCCGCCGGCGTCGATGAAGGCGATCTGCGCCCGGTTGGAGACGGGGAGGGTGTCGATCCAGAACGCGGGGAGGTGGACGCGGTGGGCGGGACCCTCGTTGTCGAAGGCCCAGGGATGGATACTGGTGCCGAGGGTGAACTCGCCGCCCGGCACGAGGACCTCCGGCCGCGGCACCCGGCGGCCGGGCGGTGGCGCCGCGCCGGGAGCAAGTACCGGCGGTCCCTGGCGGAGCTGGTGCGTGGCGAGCATCGTTTCGTCGTGCATGTGCTCGTGCTGCACGACCATGCCGTAGACGAAGCCGTCGGCGAGCAGTCGTTCCCGCTCCGGTACGGCAGCGGTTTCCGCGCCGGCGCCAGCCATCGGTCCGAACCGGTCGGGTCCGAACCGGTCGAGGAGGTCGAGAGTGCGGCCGCGGACCTCGTGCAGGTACGCCCTGGTCTCGGCGGGGCCGAGCAGGGCCAGCCGGCTGCGGCTCGCGCGGCTGTGCCGGAACGCGTCGTAGATGTCGTCGAGCCCCGGCCGCGTCCCGGTGCCGCCGGCCAGCGCGCGCACCAGCCAGAGATCCTCGTAGTTGCCGACGTGGGCGAGGTCCCAGACCAGCGGGGACATCAGCGGCGAGTGCTGGCGGAGGAGATCCTCCGCGGCGATGTCGGTGTACGTGAGTGAACGCTGGCGTGCGGTCCGCAGGGCGTCGGCGACGGTGTCGGCGGTGATCGGCTTCGCCTCCCGGATCGGCTTCGCATCCTGGTCGGCGGCGGTCTCCCGGTCGGCCGGGGCGGCTGGGGATGCCAGGGATGCCGGGGACCGGGTCAGACGAGTGAGACGCACCGGTGGGCCTCCTCACGCAGCAGACCGGCCGGGCCGATCGCGAGAAGTCGTTCGGTCAGTTCGTCGGCCGGACATCGGCCGCGGTCGAGGTAGCGCCCGGCGAACGACTCGACCGTCTCGGCGAGATCGGTCGCGCCGCCGCGGCGCAGGGCGCTCACGGCCAGGTCGACGCAGCGCACCGCCGCGCGTCGCAGGGGCTCGTCGGCCATGCCGAGCATCGCCGCGGCCGGCCAGCGATGCGCGACGGCCAGGCACGCCTCGAACGCTCCGTCCGCGGCGACCGGGTCGTCAAGCAGTACCGTCGGCATCGCGACGGCAGCCTGCCAGCCGTCACCCGGTTGCGCGTCGAGGTAGCGCAGTTCCCACCAGCCACGCGGTCGGACCGGGGGGAACACCGTGGTCGCATGGTAGGAGAGATCCTCGCGGGTCGGGGGACGGGTGACCGGGCCGCGGCCGGCGAGCCAGTCCCCGAAGGTTGAGTCGTCCCGGACCGGGACGAAATGATGATCGTCTTCGGGGTTGCCGGCCCTGGCGGGATTCTCGACCATCATCAGCTTGGCGTCGAGCAGGTACCGCGCCCACAGGTCGACGAGATCGGGCTCGGTGTCCCCGGACCCCGGGGCCGTGAGAGCGGCCGCGACGGGCCGGGTTCGGCTCGCGTCGATGCCGTCCCACACCGCCTGGCGGGTCGACCGCCATCCGGTCCGGCGGCCGGCGTACGCGGGTGAGGCGGCGAACAGGGCGGTGAGGACCGGGCCGAGAGCGTGGACGAGTTGGAACCGCCGCGCCGCCTCGGCAGGCGAGCCGCCGAGGTCCAGGTTGACCTGGACGGAGGCGGTCGAGTACATCATCACCGTGCCGGACGCCCCGCCCCCGGTCCGGAAATGCTCCTCCATCGCCGCGTATCGGGACGCGGTGGTCTGCCGCATCCCGACGCGCAGGGGATCGACCCCCATGCCGACGAGGGCCAGGCCGTCGACCGCCAGGGCGGAGCGGACCAGGTTCAGATCGGCGGAGCTCGCCCGCACGGCCGCGGTGAGCTCGGCAGGCGGCCCGGACAGCTCCAGTTGGCCGCCGGGCTCGAAGGTGATGCGGCTGCCCCCGGGCAGGACCGGCCCGCCGGGACCCGGGGTGGTCCCGGGAATCCGGGCGAGGGACGCCAGCGTGCGGGCCGGCGGGATCAGACAGTGGACTGCCTGCGTGTCGACGATCAGCCACTCCGTCTCGATGCCGACGCATCCTCCCGGTACCGTCGGGCCACCGTTCCCCCGGATGCCCTTGCGGTCGTTCCCGCGGTCGTTCCCGTAGGCCGCCTCATCGCCTGTCCCGTGGACCGGCGTGACGCAGCCGGCCGCGAAGGCCCATACCTGGTCGGTGTCGATCGCCCGCCGCTGCGGCTGTGAGTGAGGGTGTGGTGGCTGCGGCTCGTCATTCCGGATCCCCTCGGGTGTCACGTGGCGTGGCATCCTGTGGCTCCTCTCCGGCACTGCAACTGTTCGACACCGCGCCCGACGGCGGCCTCCGGTGGGTTCTCCCCTGCGCCGCCGGCCCCCTACCCGGCCGCCGTACCCGGTGTCGCCTCGGCCGTCTCGCCGATGGGTGGTATAGATGTGTTTCCAACGTTCTTCTCCCTCGCATATTCCACGCCCTTGACCCTGTCGCTGTTGTGTATTCGATGGAATGGTGGCCGGGACGGACCGGGACGGACCGGGAGTCGGCAGCGCGCCGTGATTGGCTGACGGCGGAGCCGGTTCCGGACCCGGAGACAACGCCGAGCGCAACGGCGTCGTGACGGCGCCGGGAGGTGGTGACCGCGGACGTGTCCGATCGGCAGTCAGCGGGACGTTCGGCCATGGCCGAGTACCTGCGGCGCAAGCAGCTCTACGTCGCCGAGCGCAGCGATCATAAACGGCGGGCGATGGCCGTCGCCGGGGCCACGGCGGGTGCCGTCACCCTCGTCGTCGCCGTGGTCATCCTCCTGGCCGGGCTGCCCGCGCTCGTGGCCGTGCAGCTCGCGATCATCTCGGCCGTCGTGGTGGTCCTCGTCGCGGCGACCCGGTTTCTCCGGTCCCCGCCGGAGATCGAGGCCTGGCGCGAGGACGCGGAGGCCGAACGCAGCACCGCACGGGCGTTGGACCGTCTGGCCCGGGCCGGCTACACCGTCCTGCACGACCGTGCGCTGGCCGACTCGGCCGGCAATATCGACCATCTCGTCATCGGGCCATCCGGGGCCTGGGTGATCGAGACCGACGCCCATCCGGGACCGATCCGCCAGAACACCGCCGGGGTCTGGGCCGGCAAGGTTCCATTGCGGGCGATGCTGGGGCTGGTCGCGTGGATGGGCGAGGAGGCCACCGCGCAGCTCCTCGCGGAACTGCCGGCGGGCTGGCAGCTGGAGGTCCAGCCGGTCGTAGCCTTCGCCCGCGCGGATCTTCCCGCCGGCTTGGCCCTCGTCGAGGGCGTGCTGTTGCTGCCCACCACCGGGGTGGCCGACTACGTGCTCTCCGCCGGGGTCGTGCTTCGGCCCATCGACGTGGCGATGCTGGTCGACGTGGCCGGGCGGGTGTTCCCGGCCTATGCGGTGTCGGGACCCCCGCCGTCCTGGCCGGCCCGATCCCGGCTGCGTGGCCTGCTGCGGCGTTGATCGGTTCGCAGTGACGTTGATCAGGACGATGCGACCCGGTCCGACCACGGTGCCGGCGGGCGGGATACCGTTGGGTGAAGGTGGCCTACGAAGGAGACGAGATGGTTCGCAAGGTGACCGTGCTGGCTCTACTGGCGAGCGCCGGAGCCGCGCTGACCGCCGTCCGGCGCCGCGGCAGGGGCAAGGAGGAGATCGACCTCTGGCGGGAGGCGACCTCCGCGGCGGGCGCCCCGGCCGGCGGGCGCTGAGGTCCGCGGCAAGGCCGGGCTGCCACCCCGGCCCGAGGTGCCCGAGGTGTCAGCCCGTCAAAGCTTCCAGCTCAGGGCCTCAGAGCTCGACTAGGCCCACGTCGACGACCAGGGTGCCGACCAGCCCGGTCGGGGCGGCGAGGTGCAGCTCGATGTGCGTCTCCGGTACCAAATCCTCGACGACGCGCAGCGGCACGTGGATTGAACCCCGTGCTCCGATCGGGAAGAAGCGCATGGGAATCCCGTTCCGCAGGAGGATCGGGCAGATCAGCTCGTCCGTCGAGTTACCGCCCCGAAAGTAGAGCGGCTGGGCGGTGATGCCGGCTGGGACGACGTAGCTGAACGACGAGCCAAGCGAAATCGGAACATCCAGACCTTTGCCCTCGAAGGGGACAATGCCCTGCAGGAAGCGAGGAGTCGTGAACATCCGCTCATCCTTCCGTCGGGTATCCGTGTGCATGCTTTCCGTATCTTCCTCTGGGTATTTTCGCTCGGAGCTGTTTCCACCGCGTTACGTCGGCCATCGAGGGAGCGTCGGGCGCGGCGTGGATCTCGAGCGTGGAGTGTGCCGACTATAAGGAATCTGCGGGTAAAGACGCTGGCAGAAGGCTTGACCTGGCGTGTGGTGGCGTGGGGAGGCACCGTAGAACCATGACCACCCCGACCTCGTCTCGACCGTCCGACGCCCTCGTTCCCGGCGCGGGAGCCGATGCCGACCCCGGGGCGGGCGTGAGCATCGCTCAGGAGTCGAGCATCGACACGTCGCCGCCGTCCGGTCCCTCCTACCTCCCCTCGGTGGTTCCGCACGATCGGCTCGCCGGATGCGCGGCGGCCCATCGGCGTCTGCTGGAGGTGGCCGGCCGGCTGGACGACGTCGTCGTGCGCCGTCCGTTGGGCCTGCCGGGCTGGACGGTCGGTCATCTGCTCACCCACCTGGCCCGCAACGCGGACGGTCACACCGGCATGGTCGAAGCCGCCCGGGCCGGTGGGATCCGGGCCCAGTATCCCGGGGGCGCGCGGCAGCGGGAGGACGGCATCGCCGCCGGTCGCGATCTGCCCGCCGCGCACGTCCGCGACGACCTGGTGGCCGCGGTGACCCGGCTGGAGCGGGCCTGGGACGGCGTGCAGGTCGACGTCTGGCGCACGGGTCTCGGGCACACCGCCACCTATGGCCTGACGACCCTTGCCGATCTGGTCTTCCTCCGCTGGCGGGAGACCGAGATACACCTCGTCGACCTCGATCTTGCCGATCTCGGCGGTCCCGGCTGGGCGGACCTGAGCCCGGCCTACGTCCAGGCCGAATGGGAGTGGACCCTGCGCGGGCTGCCGGCCCGAGTACCCCCGGAGATCACCGTCGTGCTGGCGCCGGGGGACCGGCCGTCGACCGCCGTCGGTCGCGGGCAGCGGCGCGTGGTCGTCGACGCGCCTACCAGGCCGACGCTGCGCTGGCTCGCCGGCCGGGACCCGGGCCGGCCGGACTGGCCCACCCTCGCCCCCTGGGAATGACCGGCGCTTTCTCGGACTGACCGGCCGGCCGCTCGGTGTCCCGGGTCGGGGGCCGGCGGGACCCGCGACGGGGCGGGCTTCTTCTGAGGTTTCCGGCTAGCGCGACAATGTCTGCCGTGTTGGACAACAGGGACAACTGGGGTGAGGCGGCGCGCGGGCGACGTGGGGATCGCGGCCGGGGCTTTTCATGATCACGATGGCCTTGTTCAACAACAAGGGCGGCGTCGGTAAGACGACCCTCGCCTACCACCTGGCGCACATGCTGCAGCGCATGGGTCACCGGGTGCTCGCGGTCGATCTCGATCCGCAGGCGAACCTGACCGCCCAGTTCCTCGACGAGGACGAGCTGACCCAGCTGTGGGAGGAGCCGGAGGTCACCGCGTCGTCCGCGCCGAAGTCCATCATCGACCTCGACGTGCGCCCGGTTCGGATCGTCCCCGGTACGGGGACGATGGCGACGGCGATCGGGCCAATCATGGAGGGGGTCGGGGACGTCACGCTCTTCGATCCGGTGACGATCGAGGACGGTCTGTGGCTGCTGCCCGGCGACGTCGAGCTGAGCGTCTTCGAGGACCGGCTGTCGGCCGCCTGGCCGAACAGCTTCCTCGGCAAGGACATCGCGGCGCTGCGTACGACGACGGCTTTGCACCGGGTCATCGACCATGGTGCCCGCTCGGTCGGCGCCGAGATCGTGCTCATCGACGTGGGGCCCAATCTGGGGGCCATCAACCGGGCCGCGCTGCTGTCCGCCGACACCGTGCTCATGCCACTGACGGCGGACCTATTCTCGCTGCGAGGGCTGCGCAACCTCGGCCCCACACTGCGGGAGTGGCGTTCCACCTGGCAGGGCATGGTGCTGCCGAAGATTCCCGAGCGTATCTCGGCCCCGCGCGGGCTGATGATGCCGATCGGGTACATCGTGATGCAGCCGCCGACGCGGACCGACCGGCCGGCGAAGGCGCACGACCGGTGGCTCGACCGGATTCCCGAGGTGTTCGCGACCTCGGTGCTCACCAGCGGGAACCCCGGACCGCATGACCGTTCCTTCGAGATCGCCACCCTGGGGCACTACGCGAACCTGATCCCGCTGGCGCACGACGCCCGTAAGCCGATGTTCGAGCTGCGGGCCGGAGACGGCGCACTCGGCGGTACGCAGAGCGCGGTGCGGCGCTGCTACTCCGACTTCCGGGATCTCGCGGTTAAGGTGCGGGAGCGGCTGGCCTTCATCGATCCGACCCTGCGCCGGTCCTGACCGACGGGCCTCGCGGCCGGTGCCGGCACGGCCGTAGCCGTAGCCATCGCTGACGGCGGCGTCGGCGGGCCGGTTATCCACAGGGTGGCGATTGGGGGAGTCGCGGCCCGGTTATCCACAGGGCGCCCGCGAGGCCCGATGGTCGTAGGCGGGCACTGTGATCGCCGGAAGACCGGATCAACCCGAGCATCGGTGTCCCCCTATGGTTCCCGTGCCGGACCAACGTCCGAGGAGACCGTCATGCCGTACGCTTGTGAAGCGCTTCGCCGAGGTGGTCATCGTCGGGTGGTTCCGTCCCGGCCGGAGTGCGTCCCGCGGGGGGCGTAGCTCAATTGGCAGAGCACTGCCTTTGCAAGGCAGGGGTTAGGGGTTCGAGTCCCCTCGTCTCCACCAGCAGGTTTGCATGATCGACGATCATTGTTAGTCGGTGCCCGTCAGCGGATCGTCAGCAGGATCATCGAGCGCCGCTCGGAGTCGATCTTCATAGTCCGCCGGTCGGTGGGTGTATCGATCGAGAGTCGTACTGGCGTGCTCGTGCCCCAACGCCGCCTGAACCAGATTCACCGGCACCCCTTCCGAGACGAGCCACGTCGTATAGCAGTGCCGGAGCCTGTGGAAAGTCAGCGAGGAAGGTAGTCCGGCAGCGTCACGCGCAGGCACCCACACGTTCCGCCGGAAGTTCGAGCGCCGCAGGTGATGCCCGACCGAGTCAGGGAAAACAAGATCATCATGTCCTGCAGGGACGACCCCAGCTTGCCGCCGGAGCGCAGCCCCGAGCAGGGATGGCACGGGCACGACCCGCCGCCCGGCTTCCGTCTTCGGGTACGACTTCATGCTGATACCCCCCGAGACTTCCACCGCCGTCTCCACCACGACGATGCGTCCGGACAGCAGGTCAACGTTTCGCCAGTGGAGACCGACGCATTCACCCCACCGGAGCCCCGCGTAGGCCGCAGCGAGGACGAGCGCCCGATACCGTTCCGGTACCTCTGGCAGGAGCTTCCCCGCCAACTCCTCACGGGTGATGAGTTCGTCTGCCACCGAACCTTTGCGGCGCGCAGGCAGACGGACGCCCTCACATGGGTTGATCGCGATCAGGCGGCCCCGGACAGCGGCCTTCATGATCGAGGACATGATGCCAAAACAGGAGATCACCGTCTGCGCCGCAAGGCTTCCCGTCAGGCGCGTCACCCACGCCTGGACATCGAGGAAAGAGATCTTATTCAACGGCCAGTCTCCCCACTGCGGAACGATATGGCACCGCATCCGAGATTTCGCAGCATCCGCTGTCGTCAGTTCCACCCGACGGCTTTCCTCCCAACGACGGGCGTGGTCACGAAACAGCACCCGCCCTGCCGAGGGATCGAGGTAGGTCCCCCGCGATTTCTCCGCCTCCACCGTCGCCAGGAAACCGGACGCATCCTTTTTCGTGCGGAAGGTCTTGGCTCGCTGTCGACCGGAAGGGTCACGCCAGTTCGCACGCCAAGTCCCCGACGGGGTCTTTACGATATGCCCCATTAGGCCGCCTCCACCCGTCCCGCGATCCACGCATCGAAACGCGCCCGGGGGACCACCCAACGGCGGACACCGGCCCGAATCGCTGGAATCTCACCCGAACGCACCATGACATAAGCCACACCACGACTCACACCGAGAAGCACCGCCACTTCATCGACGGTGTAGGTACGCCGTTCGACAACACTAATATCAGCCATGATCGTAAACCTTTCACAGCAGTAAATTCACGCAACTCGGCCCAGGTGCGCTTCCTCTCTCCGTGACCGGGCTTGGTCTGCGGCCATGGATGCGAGCCATCGGTCGCCGTTGTTGGTGTAGCCGGAGGAGTGGTACCGCCAGGTGGGGATGATCACGGTTTCGTCGGTGTCGTCGGGTCGGCCGAAGGCGTCGAGGGCCGGGCGTTCCTCGCCGTTCACGTGGGTGCGCCGCCAGGTACGCCGGGCCGTCCGGCGTGCCGCGAAGGTGGTGGAGTAGCCGCGTGATTTGGTGAGCCAATGGCCGTTGAAGCCGAGTTGGTGCGCCCATTGGCGCAGCCGTAGATCCTGAAACTCTGGGTGCGGACCGAGACGCCACGCGGTATGGACCAGCCGGGCGTGGAACTCTCCCAGGAACGGAAGGCGTGCCTCCAAGTCGTCAGCGTCGCGGATNCGCCGGTCGAGGAGGCCGGAGTCCACGACGGACTTGGTGATGTACTTGGCGAGGTAGTTCCCGACCGCTTGCGGGGTCAGGTCCCCGCCGTCCACCAACACCTTTTTCACATCATGCTGCTCACCCCAGCGNGCCGCCCGCATGGGTGCCGGGCGTGGCGCAGGTGGGGGGATGTCCGCGGAGGCGAGCAGGCCCGCAGCCGCCAGGGTGGCGAGCGCGTCCGCTTCGGAGGGAAGGTCATAGGCGTGCGGGTCCGGGCAGGGTTCCTCGGTGTGGGTGACCGCCCAGCGCCAGCAGGACGCCAGCAGGTCCCCGGTTGCCCAGGCGGGAGGAGCCTGCCAGACGTCCGAGTCGCTGCCCGCGTCCAGGCGGAGCAGGGCNTGGAAGTGGACCGCGCCGCGCCGTTGGGCTTCCCCGACCTTGACGTAGGAGATGCGGACCGCACGCCGCAAGCCCCGTTCGGTCATGCCCGTGACGGTGGCCATGCGCCGGTAGGTCGCGTCCACGGTGCGTTTCCACAGCCTGCCCGAGGTGCGGTTCCAGACGATCAGCGCGCCGTCGTCGTGGCAGTCCGGGCACAGCGGGGTGCCGAGCCGCCNGTCATCCTCGCCGTGGACGAAGCCGCAGCCGCGNGCACGGCCATGCGGGCATCGTCCTTGGCGCCGGTTGCAGACCTGAGCGGGACCGTGGTTCGCNCGNCGNGANTGCACCGGGCCGAACGAGGGTGCGGTCACCGTGACGAACAGCCCCGGATGCTCCGCCACCGTCGCGGGAACATCATGGCCACCGGTCAGACCGGAGTGGACGATCTGCCAGGCGTCACCCGCGTACAAGTAGGAGCAGGACGGGCACACCGAGGCCCGCCGGTTCCCGCAGGGCACGAGGAGCAGCCCGTCCGGCATGTCCGCCGTGTCCAGCACGCGGCGTACCTCACCGGTAGCCGTATCCACATGGTCGATGTGGCCGAACAGGCGGACAGGGTGCGCGCAGCCGGACACCCGGTCGAGTTGCGCGAGAAACCCGGNCAGGGAGCCGTCCGCAGCGCGAGGCATCGCCGCGNGNAGNAACTCCGAATCCAGCNCAGGGACTGTCATCCGAGACTCTCCTTTCACGGACGGCCGCAGCGGCGNCACACCTCATTTCCCCATTCCGGGGGCGCGGCATTGTCTATCGAATGGAGAACCTGTCAAGGGCACTACGTGAACGCCCTTGACAGAACCACCATTCGACAGTTTCTAAAAGCGCCCGGAACGGAGAAAAAAATGGTAGGGGAAGGAAAAGGCCCATCGGCTAGGAATGCCCGCGCGTGTAGTGGCGAGATAGAGCGTCAGCCGCCGCGCATGAGGGGCGCCGCACCAGGTACGGACGTGAGGAGTTGCCGAGCCTCACCCACCGCAACGGGCAGGGCACCCCGAGCGTTCCAGGATGCACACAACAGGCGAACAACCGTTCGGCGTGGTCCCCGGGGTGGCGCGGTC
>NZ_JDWE01000021.1:0-78137 GCF_000685765.2 Frankia sp. BMG5.23 | reverse complement strand
CCACGCCTGGAACCGACGGTGCGCCGTGGGTACCGACACCCCGAACTCGGACGGCAGATGCCGCCAAGCACACCCCGAGGTCAGCACGTAGACCACCGCGGTAAACACCGCCCGATCCTCGATCGGGGCAGTCCCACCGCCCTGCCNGCGGGCCTCGAACCGGGGCAGCAGCGGTTCCACCAGCTCCCNCAACTCGTCCGGGACCAGCCGCCCGGCAAGGCTGCTCCCCAACACATCCATGATCGATATGTACCCGGAGCGGCCACGCGAGACACGCTCTTACCGGCATCCGCGGCACCGGCGGCATGGAGATCGACTCCGACGACACCCACCACATTTGGTTCGATTACGAACTCGACGAGTGAGCTCCCCCCGGGTATGTCGATGATCCAGCGCGCGGCGAACAGCCCTGACGCGCGTCCAGCCAGGTGGGTGCGTCTCCGGCGGGCAGTGTGAACACGACGGTGGACAGCACCGAACGTCTCGGCCGGCATCGGTGGAAAGGCGAGAGAACGATCTCCTGGCTGGATGGCTACCGCCGGTTGACCATCCGCTACGAACGCGATGGCCGGAACTTCCTCGGGTTCCTCACTCTGGCCGCCACGATCACCTGCCGGAAGAAACTCCCACCCCCCACATGAGACGGCGAAGCCCTTCACTCCCAGCGGATGCGCGAGGTGCGCCCGCACGCGGGCCTGTCCCGCCCCGAACAGGATGATCGCGTGACCGGTGAGGCGAGGGCCGGCTCCGGCGCCATGGCTATCGGGACCGGGCGGTGGTCACCTCGCCGTAGGTGTGCAGGGAGGCGAGGTCAGCGGCGGCCCGGCCGGACGCCCACCCCTCGCCGTCGGTCGCGTTCACCGCCCGGGCGACGACCTGCGGGAACATCGTCTCGGCTGCCTCCTTCACGGCGTCGCCACGGGCGGCGAGCACAGGCAGCAGCCGGCTCTCGCCCGCCTCGACCGCGGCCTGTTCACTGGCCTGCTCGGTAGCGGCCGTCAGGCGTTGGCCGATCCGGACCGCGAACGAGGCGAGGAACGACTGGCGGAACGACCGGGTGCGGGACCGCCCGTGGCGGGACCCGGCCTGCATCATCGCCGCGGTCGCCTGGACCAGGAGCGAGGTGTACAGCAGTTCGACGGCGTCGAGGTCAGGCTGGAAACCGATCACCGTGGCGAACCCGAGGTTCTTTGTCCACACCGAACGGCATCGGTTTGCACCGGCGACCACGTCGAGCAGGCTGGCCTTGGCCGCCTCGTAAGGGCTGTCGACGCCGACCCGGCGGCCGGCCGGCTCGTCGCGGGTTCCCTCCCGCGCCGCGAGCAGCGCCTCGTCGATGCTGTGCCGGGCCATGAGCTGCTGTGCCTTGGCGGTCAGCGCCTCAGCCTCGTCCGCGAACCCGGTTGATTCGGCCTTCGCCAGCAGCGCCCGGACCTTGTCGAGGATGCGTGGGTCGGCGCTCCGGCCGGCTCCGGCCCGGTGGCCCGGGTCCGCCTGGCCGTGGCCGCGTCCCGCGGGGCGACCTGGTGGGTCGCGTCGTGTGGTGCCTGGCGGGGGGCACAGGGATTCGATCGCGGGAAGGGTGTGCAGAAGGGTGAGCAGACCAAGGGTGTCGGCAAGCGCCTCCGCCCGGTCCCGGCCCTCCCGGTCACCCCAGGCGTCCAGCCAGGTGCCGTCATCCTCCCACCACAGAACGGCGTTAAGATCATACAGCTGGTTCTTCCACCGCTCGTCGACGGTGGCGGCCGCGTATTGCCGCATCTGGCCGGCGATGGCGTCG
Source organism: Frankia sp. BMG5.23 (assembly GCF_000685765.2). Taxonomy (NCBI): domain Bacteria; kingdom Bacillati; phylum Actinomycetota; class Actinomycetes; order Frankiales; family Frankiaceae; genus Frankia; species Frankia sp. BMG5.23. The sequence goes on along the minus strand of NZ_JDWE01000021.1, from coordinate 76,357 downwards.
ACGGCGAGTCGCGCCTGGCGCTGGCCTGCCTGACGGTTCACGATCCGGTGCACGTCAGCCGGCTGCCAGCCGCGCTGCCAGGCGGCCTCGACGGTGCGGTCGAACCACCCGGCCAGGGACCGATTGACAACTCGGCGTCCGGCCGGCCCGCCCGGCGCGGCGACGAGCAACTCCACGTACTCGGCCAGTGCCGCCTCATCCCGGGCGAGCTGGGCGTTCAGCGCCGCCGCGACCAGCTGATCGGCGATCCGGCGAAACATCTCCCGCTGGCCGCGCTCCTCCTGGTAGAAGGCCCCTGCCCCGGACTCCGGCGCCTGGGCGCGGACACGGTTCGCGCGGGCCTTCTGTTTTGCCTTGCGTCGTTCCCGGTTCCGGCTGCCCACCCATCACCTCGCTCAGCGGGAGTCCTGATCTCTCGTCCCCAAGGATCGCATGTCGACCGGAGCGAGAAGGACCGACCCCAGGTTCGGTGATCAACTCCGCGGCCATACGGCAGAATGATCCACTTATTCACCTCGTTGAGGTTCGTCATGGCGATGTGCTCGGCGGGCGGCCCGAACGAACCAGCCCCGGACCATGCCGTCGCCCGGACCATGCCGTCGCCCGGACCATGCCGTCGCCCGGACCATGTCGCTCGACCGCGGAACCGGCCCTGGCAACGCTCCTGGGGACGTACGGATCGTTCCTGGCTGCCGTTCTAGACTGATCAGAGTGGTCGTGAGCCTCATGCTCCTGGACGGGGTGCGCTGGGAGGGCACCCCGGTGATGGGCGACCGCCCCCGGGCGTTGCTGGCGGCGCTGGCATCCGAGCCCGGCCGGCCGGTGCGGGCGCAGCGGCTGGCCGAGATGATCTGGGGCGAGGGGTCGTTGGCCAACCCGGCCAAGGGCCTTCAGGTGGTCGTCTCGCGGACCAGGGCGGCGTGCGGTGCCGGTGCGGTGGTGCGCGACGGTGACGGCTACCGGCTCGGTCTCCTGCCGACGCAGGTCGACAGCTGTCTGCTGGGCCGGCTGGTGGCCGAGGCCGCCGAGCTCGTCGCTGTCGATCCGCGGGCCGCCGTCGAGCGGGCCCGCGCTGCGCTGGACCTCGGCGCGGCGCTGCCGCCGGTGCCGGTGAACGGCTCCGGGCCGCTCGCCGGCGTGCGCCGGGCGGCCGGCCGCGACCTGGCGGCGGCCCGACTGCTGTTGGCCCGGGCCACGAGTCGTACAGGTGAGCATGCCAAGGCGCTCGGGCTCCTGGAGGCGGCGCACGCGCAGCAGCCCGACGACGAGGACCTGCTGGTCGACCTGCTACGCAGCGAGGCCGCGGTGCGCGGGCCCGCGGCGGCGTTGGGACGATTCGAGCGCTACCGCCGGGACCTGCGGGAACGGCTGGGGACCAGCCCCGGGGAGACACTCACCCGGGTCCAGCGCGATCTGCTCGCCCTCGACCGGCCCGTCCGGGGCGGGATCCGATACGACGCCACTCCCCTGCTGGGCCGCCAGCACGACGTCGAGCGGCTGCGGGCGTTACTGGACCGGTCGCGGGTGGTGTCGATCGTCGGGCCGGGTGGCCTCGGGAAGACCCGCCTGGCCCATCTGCTCGCCCGGGACAGCACGCTGCCGGTGGTGCACGTCGTCCACCTGGTCGGGGTGGCGGCGCCCGAGGACCTGATCGGCGAGGTCGGCTCCGCGCTCGGCGTCCGCGACTCGATCGGCGACCGCCGGGTGCTGACCCCCGCGCAGCGCGCCGACCTGCGCGCGCGGATCGCCGCGCGACTGGCGCGGGGGCCGGGCCTGCTGCTGTTGGACAACTGCGAGCATCTTGTCGCCGAGGTCGCCGAGCTGGTCGCCTTCCTCGTCACGGCCACCGCCGACCTGCGGGTGCTCACGACGAGCCGGGCGCCGCTCGCGATCGGTGCCGAGCGGGTCTACCTGCTCGGCGAGCTGGTCCGCGCCGACGCGGTCGAGCTGTTCAGCCAGCGTGCCACCGCGGCCCGCCCCACCGTCCGGCTCGACCGTGAGGTGGTCGGCCGGATCGTCGACCGGCTCGACGGGCTTCCGCTGGCGATCGAGCTGGCGGCGGCTCGGGTCCGGGCGATGTCGGTGGAGGACGTCGACCGGCGGCTGGCGGACCGGTTCGCCTTGCTGCGCGGCGGAGACCGCGCCGCCCCGGACCGCCACCGCACGCTGCTCGCCGTGATCGACTGGTCGTGGAACCTGCTGGCGGAGCCGGAACGGCGCTCGCTGCGCCGGCTGGCGCTGTTCCCGGACGGTTTTACCCTGGAGGCGGCGGAGGAGATCCTCGCCGCCCCCGGCCCCGCCGACGAGGCAGCGGGTTCCGATCCCGTCAACGCGGTCGACGCGGTGCAGAACCTCGTCGAACAGTCGTTGCTGAGCGTGCGCGAGCCGGCCGGCGGAGTGCGTTATCGGATGTTGGAGACGGTCCGGGAGTTCGGCCGGCTGCGGCTGGCCGAATCCGGCGAGCAGGTCGCGGCGCGACGGGCCCAGCGGGACTGGGCGGTCGGCTACGCCACCCGGCACGGCGTGGGTCTGGTCACGGAGCGGCAGTTCGCGGCGATCGACGCGATCGCGGCCGAGGAGACGAACCTCGCCGACGAGTTGCGTGACGCGGTGGCCGACGGCGACACCGAGACGGTCGTGCGGCTGCTGGCGGTGCTCGGTATGTTCTGGGCGATCCGCGGCGAGCACCTCCGGATGTCGGTGCTGATCGACGCGGTCACCGCGATGCTGTCCGGCTGGACACCGCAGCCCGCCGCGGCTCAGGCGGCCGTGGCTGCCGGGACCGCGATGGCGACGGTCGCGATCTTCGTGGGGGACGGGCTTCTCCCGGCGCCGATCCGCGAGCTGCTGGAGCGGCTCGGCCCCGAGGCTGCGGGCGACCCGTGGCTGGCCAACACGGCGCGGGTGCTGCTCGCCCTCGACCCGGCGCAGCCCACGGACACCGAGACACAGCTCGTGCGGCTGGCGGACGGCGCCGACCGGCACCTGCGCCTGGTCTGTCTGGTGTGGCTGGCCCATCTGCACGAGAACGCCGGTGAGGCACTGGCCTCGGCGGCAGCCGCCGAGCAGACGCTGGCCCTGGCCACACCGCGGGAAGGGCCGTGGCTGACGGCCATGGTGCACACCCGGCTGGCCGAGCTGACGATGCGGCGCGGAGATTTCGCCGTCGCCCGTTCCCACGCCCAGGCGGCCCTGCCGGTCCTGGAACGGCTCGGTGCCCGCGACGACGTCGCACAGCTGCGGGTGCTGCTGGCGTTCGACGCCGTCAACGGCGGCCGGCTCGACGCGGCCGAGGAGTATCTCGCCCAGATCGACCCGTCGGACGGGGCCGTGTACGGCGGCCCGATGATGGCGGCGATCGGCCGGGCCGAGCTCGCGATCGTGCGCGGCGACACGGCTGTGGGCCTGCGCCAGCATCTGGACGCGGCAGCGGGGATGCGGGCGTTGCGATGGCCCGGCGTCGCAACGACCGGCGTCGAGCCCTGGGTGCTGGCCGGCGACGCGGTGGCGCTCGCCGCCTTCGCCTGGCACGCGGCCAGCGCCGACGACCTCGCCACCGGCCACGACCTGTTTCGCGCCAGTCTCGTCCGGTATGCCGACGCGTTGCGACGCAGCCGGGCCACGATCGACTATCCGGCGTGCGGGACGCTGCTGTTCGCGTTCGGCGTCTGGGGCCTTCGCGACGGCCGGCCGGCCGGGATGCCGGCCGGGATGACAGTGCGGGAGGCGGTCCAGCTGCTCGCGCTGGCGAAGCGTTTCTCCTACATCGCGACGATCCCGTCGCTGGGGTGGGCCCGGGTCGAGGCGCTCGCCGAGCGCCGGGCACCCGGCGCACTCCCGGCAGCCCGGTCGGACGCCGAGGCCCGGCGCCCGGCACAGCTGTTCGACGAGGCGTGCATCCTCGTCGAACGGCTGGCCGAGCGGCTGGCCGATCTACCACCGGGCCGCGACGGGGCATCGCCGGGGCACGGGCTACAGGTGCCGCTTGTAGCTGACGACCGACATCGGCAGGAAGATCACGATCACGGCGAGACCGGTGAGCAGCGTCCAGCCGACCTGCCCGGTGAGCACGCCGTTGTTGGCCAGGTCCCGCGTGGCGGAGACCAGGTGTGACACCGGATTGACCCTGGTGAAGGTCTCCAGCCAGCCCGGCAGCGTCTTCGCCGGCACGAACGCGTTGGACAGGAAGGTCAGCGGAAACAGGATCATCATCGAGATTCCCTGCACGCTGCGGGCGCTGCGGGCGACCGTGCCGATCCAGGTGAACGCCCACGCGATCGCCCAGCCGGTCAGGACCGCGAGCACGATCGCGCCGAGCACGCCGGGCACGCCGCCGCCGGGCCGGTAGCCGAGGATCAGGCCCATCAGGTAGGTCAGGCTCGCCGCGATCAGGTAGCGGACCAGGTCGGCGATCATCGGCCCGGCCAGCGGCGCGATCCGGGACATCGGCAGGGACCGGAACCGGTCGAAGACCCCCTTGTCCATGTCCTCCCGCAGCTGCGTACCGGTGGCCATGCAGGTGGTGAGCACGGTCTGGGCGACGATGCCGGGGATGAGCAGCGGCAGGTAGCTGTGGACGTCGCCGGAGATCGCGCCGCCGAACACGTAGGCGAACATCGCGGTGAACAGCAGCGGCTGGAGCGCCACGTCGAAGAACTGTTCCGGGTTGCGGCGCATCTTCTTCAGCGCTCGCCAGGCCATCGCGAAGCTCTGGGTAAGGGTGTCCCCCACCCCGGCGCGGGCCCGGGTACGGGCAACGGCGGCTGCCGGGTCGACGGCCGAGGCCGGCCGCGGCGCGCCTGCGGCCGGCCCGGCCGACGGCCCGGCGAGAACGGTGTTCATCGAGTTACCTCCGTGGCGTGGTCGTCGGGGCCGGTCGCGTCCTGGTCGGGTACCGCTCCGGTCGGGCCGCCGGCGGTCTGCGGGTCGCCGGCGTCGCCCGGGTCGCCGGCGTCGCCCGGGCCGCCGTGGCCGGGACCGGCGCCGTGGCCGGTGAGGGCGAAGAAGACCTCGTCGAGGGTCGGTTTGGCGACACTGACCGAGGCGATCGCGACGGCGGCCCCGCGCAGCGCGATCAGCACGTCGGCGGCCCGGTCGGCGACGTCGAGCGGGACGTTGAGCCGGCCGGACTCGGGCGTGGTGACCGGCTCCTCGCCGAGCACCCGCAGCACCACCTCGCGGGCGCGCTCCTGGTCAGCGCCGGGGGCGAGCTGAAGCTGCAGCGTCGAGTCGCCGACCTGGGTCTTGAGCTCGTCCGGCGTGCCCTCGGCGACCTTGCGCCCGTGGTCGATCACGCAGACCCGGTCGGCGAGCTGGTCGGCCTCGTCCAGGTACTGCGTGGTGAGCAGGACGGTGCAGCCGTCGTTGACGAGCTCGCGGATGGTGTCCCACATCTGGCCGCGGGTACGCGGGTCGAGGCCGGTCGTCGGCTCGTCCAGGAAGATCAACGGTGGCCGGGTGATGAGGGACGCGGCAAGATCGAGGCGGCGGCGCATCCCGCCGGAGAACGCCGAGATCTGTCGTTCGGCGGCCTCCTCGAGACCGAACTGCTCCAGCAGCCGGCGCGCGGTGGCGCGCGCGTCAGCCGAGCGCAGGCCCTGGAGCCGGCCGAACAGCCACAGGTTCTCGGTGGCGGTGAGGTCCTCGTCCACGGAGGCGTACTGGCCGGTCACGCCGATGAGCTGACGGACCCGGTGCGGCTGGGCGGCGACGTCGACGCCGAAGATCTCGGCCCGGCCGTCGTCGATCGCCAACAGCGTGGCCAGCATCTTCAGCATCGTCGTCTTGCCGGCGCCGTTGGGCCCGAGCACGCCGAAGATCTCGCCGTGGTGCACCTCGAGATCGATGTGGTCGACGGCGTGAAAATCGCCGAATCTCTTGACCAGACCACCGGCCTGGACCGCGGGCATGGCTGTCATCCGTCTTCCTTCCGTGGGGTGTCGCGACAACGGGGGATCGACAACGGGGGCGTCGGGTCGAGGGAGGCGTCGGATGAGCTGGCCAGAACGCTAGACAACGGCGGTATCACCGCCCCTGCACGCCGGTTTCACCGGCCTTCGACCGGCCGCGCGGGCGGGACACAGGCGCCGCCACCGGCCGGAGCCGCCTCCGGTACCGACGGCCTGCCCGGTCCGCCCCGTGCCCGCCCGTATGCACGATGCGGGCAGGCACGTCACCCGCGAAGCAGAGTGATCGCGCGGCCGGCGGGACCGGCGGTCGTGGTGACGCCGGTGCGTTCGCCGATGGCGGGGGACGTCGGGGCGCTGGTCGAAGATGGCGAGGGTCCCGGTGTCGAACTGGAAACGGCCGAGGTAGCGGTCACGCTGTGGGTCTCGCTCGGCTGGATCGGCGTCGCTCCGCACGTTTCGGTATGTGTCCAGAACTGTGCGGCGCGTCGGCGATAGCCACGCCGCCTCATCCGGCGCGGTCGAGGCGGAGGGCGCGGTCATACGCCTCGCGGGCGTCGAGGAGCTGGTCCCAGTGCTCGGCGACCCAGGCGCAGGCGACCGCCATCGGCTCCAGCATGCTGCGGCCCAGCGCGGTCAGCTCGTACTCGACATGGGCGGTGGCCCTGGCATCCAGGACGGTGCGGGTGATCAGGCCGTCCCGTTCAAGGGAACGCAGCGACTGGGTGAGCACCTTGGGAGTGACCCGGCTCAGCGGCACGCGCAGCTCGGAGAACCGGCGCGGCCCGTCCTCAAGGCAGCGGATGATGAGCGCTGCCCACTTGTCGCCGAAGCGGATCGGGTTGAGCGAGGACGGGCACAGCTCGTCGAACATGTCGGCGGGCAGGGGCTTCCTCACCGCTTCACGATAGCCAGCCAGCCGGTATCCCCGCGGTAACCGCCATCCCCGATAGCGTCCGCGCACCGGCAGGCGCAAGGGCACCGGCATACGGGGAGAGGGGTTGCCGTGAACATTGTGGTGTTCGGCGCGGGCGGGCGTGCGGGGCGGCAGGTTCTCGCCGAAGCAGGTCGCCGCGGCCACCGGGTCACCGCCGTGATGCGCGACCCCGCACGTCATGGCGACCTGCCGTCCGACGCCCGGGTGGTTGCGGGTGATGTCACTGATGCGGTAAGTGTCGAGCGTGCGGCGGCCGGACAGGACGCGGCGATCAGCGCCGCGGTCGACCTGTCCACGCCGGCGCACGACTTCTTCACCGCGTCGTCCCGCGCCTTGGCCACCGGGCTGGCCAGGGCGGGCGTGCGCCGCCTGGTGGTCGTCGGCCTCTCCTCGATCCTGCCGGGGGCATCTGGCGCCGCGTTGATGGACGAGCCCGGCTACCCGAACGAGTACCGTTCCTTCTTCCTCGGCCACGCGGCGGGCCTCGACGTGCTGCGCGCCTGCGAACTCGACTGGGTGTACGTCGCTCCCGCTGGGGACTTCGACCACGACGGGGCGCGCACCGGCCGGTACCGGGTCGCCGAGCACGGCGACCCGGCCAGCCGGATCGGGTACGCGGACTTCGCGATCGCGCTGCTCGACGAGATCGAGGAACCGCGCCACCACCGCGCCACCGTCAGCGTCCAGTAGGTGCCGATCCATGACCAGCGGGCGGTCGGATCATCACCATCGGCAGTAACGCCGCCGACCGGATCCCCGAGCCGGGTGGCAGCGTTTACGCGGCCAGCAAGTCCGCGCTGACCTATAGCCGTAACCCGTTCGCGATAAAATGTTACCCGCCGTTCTATGCCCGGACATCCACGCGCCTGGCCGGGCCCGCCGTTGTCACTTCAGGCGCGGCCATCAGGTTGTCAACGGCGGGGGATGGGTGGCGTGATGCGACCGTGGCGACCTCGGTTGCCGCGAGGCAGGAAGTATGGGCCCGAAGCAGCGGGGTATCAACCCACGGCCGTGCTGGCTCTGATGTTCGTATCAGCCGATCTCAATTGTCGATGGCTGGCCCCGGGCGCAGAACGTCGATCACCCACTCGTATCGGCTATGATTGGCTCGAAGTCAGTGGAGACCAGTATTTCGCCGGCATGTTCAGCTGCCCAGACTGCCGCACCCGGCGAACGGGTGCCGCCGATGGCCTACCAGGACGTTCGCGACAGTTGCGGAAGGGACGCGGTCATGACGTTCGCATTGTCATCCGGATCGACGGCCATATCTTGCACCGGGACCCGCCGGCGCGGATAAATCAGGAGCGGCATCGGGCACGGCGTCCAGAGCCGGCCTGGGAAACTGGATGTTTTCCGGCTGGCCAGCCGCGGAGACCCCTATACACCCTCCGTACGCTCCGCGAAAAGGCCGGTTCCACCTGCTGCCCCTCAGGGAGGAACCGGTCGTTGTATCTCGAGAATTTGTTGAAGCCGTCTGCTGACGGACCAGAGGAGCGTACTCAGTGGACAAGATCCAAACAATCGAGGAGCTACACACCACGGCATCCGATCTCACCGGACTCACCGACTTCGGCCCGGCGGACTATCTGGAAGGGCTCGAGGTGCTCCTGGCCTCCTATCAGGAAGAGGCGAGCCTGACGCCGCACGGCGTCCAGCTGGTCCAGGACGAGTTGTGCGGCATCCTGATGGCCCGCCTGTTCAGTGAGGCCGGGTGGCAGAGACATCCCGAGCACGCCCAGGTCCCGATCGAGAGGCCGGTGTTCATCGTCGGTATGCCGCGGACCGGCACCACCACCCTGCACCGGCTACTCACCGCCGACTCGGCCAACCAAGGGCTCGAACTGTGGCTGGGCTACGCTCCCCAGCCCCGGCCCGCACGCTCGACCTGGCCTACCAACCCGATCTTCCAGATGGTCCAGGGGGGCGTCGACAAGTTTGTCGAGCAACATCCCGGCTACCTGGGCATCCACAATCGCAAAGCCGGCGAGGTCGAGGAGTGCTGGCTGTTGACCCGCCAGTCGATGGTCTCGCCGTATTTCGAGTTCACCGGGTACGTGCCGACGTACTCCGCGTGGCTGGCAGGCCGGGACTCGACCGAAGCGTACCGGCGGCATCGCCGCAACCTCCAACTGATCGGGCTGCATGACCCCGGGCGACGCTGGGTACTCAAGTCCTCCAGTCACATGCCCTGTCTGGATGCCCTGCTGGCGACCTACCCCGACGCAATGGTGATCCAGACCCACCGCAGACCCGCTAGTACGGTACTGGGATCGGCGTGCAGCATGGCGAGCAAGCTTGCCGCGGGCATGTCCTCAGTTTTCCAGGGCGAGGTGATCGGCCCTACCCTGCTCGCACTCGCCACTCGCACTCTTGCGCGATTCGCCACGGAGCGGGCCAAACACGACCAGGCCAGATTCTACGACGTCGAATTCGACGAGTTCACCGCCGACCCGCTGGCGGTCGTCGCCGACATCTACCGCCACCTCGGATGGGACCTGGCCAACGAGGTCCGCCCGGCCATGTCGGCCGTGCTGGCCGAAGACGCACGCCTCCGTTCGCACCGCTACGACCTGGCCCAATTCGGCATCAGCGCCGAGGAAGTCGACTCCCGACTCGGCACCCTGCTCTGAACCGACCGGAACTCGGTGGCTCCGAACTCGGTGGCCCCGTCGTGGGCTGACCTGGTCTCGGCCTGCTCTGTTTGCGCCGTCCAGCGGTCTCGCATTTGCCCTTCCACCACCGAGCAACGAGAAGACGCCAACACTCCTGGGCCTAACTCGCCGAAATGAGGGACGATCATGACTGCCTTGTCCGCGGAGCCGGCGCTGGCCCGCTGGGGTTTCTCCGAATGGGTCGAAAGCGCGAGGCGAAGCGGTGAACTGATCGCGACTCCCGAGCTTGACGACCGCAACGACGCGGTCATAAGCATCAACGGCAGAAAAGTGGTCAACTTCGCCGGCATCGGCATCCTCGGATGGCAACACGACCCGGACGTGCGCAACGTCTTCGTCGAGACGGCGATGAACTATGGCCTGGTCGTCGGCGGCTCCCGAGTGGTTCAGGGCGTCGCCCGGCCACACCTGGAACTGGAGGCGCTGGTCGCCGAGATCACCGGCCGGCAGAAGGCGCTCACCTACGCCACCGGGCTGCTGGCCAACGTCGGGTTCGTGCACGCGATGAGCGCCAGGTTCTCGTTCAACGACCAGCCCGGCGTGGACAACGCCGACACGGTGTTCGTGCTCGACCGGGACAGCCACTGGAGCATGTGGAAGGCCGTTGAACGATTCAAGTTCGGACGTAACCTGATCAACTTCCGCCACAATGACATTGCCGATCTCAGGCAGGTGCTGGAAAACCTCCGCGGCCGGCGGGTCGTTGTCGGATTCTTGACCGTGTACTCCGACGGCTCGATGGCTCCGGTCGGCGAGATCCTCGACCTGTGCGACGAGTTCGGCGCGGTCAGCTTCGTCGACGACGCGAACGGCTTCATGGTCTACGGCAACGGCGGCCACCGGTTCGCCGCTGAATACGAGGAGCTGCGCCGGGCGACTTTCCTGATGGTGTCGTTCGGCAAGTCCATCGGCTTGGGCGGTGGCGCCCTCGCGGGACCGGCCGACGCTCTTGATGCGTTCCGCTTCCTGTCGGGCACGTCGGTGTTCACCACCAACATTCAGCCGCCGACCGCCGGCGCCATCGTCCATGTGCTGCGCCGGATGAGACAAGACCCGTCCGTGATGGAACGCTACCTCGACCGAGTCGACCGGCTGCGGGAGCGACTGCTCGGGATCGGCTGCACCATCAACGCCACGCCGACCTACGTCACATCGATCTCGGTGGGCTCGAACCACACCGCCGTACGCGTCCGGCAGGACTTCCTCGATCGCGGGTATCTGGTACCGATGTTCGGCTACCCGGCGGTGAACAAGAACCAGACCGTGATCCGGCTGATGGTGAACAACCGGCTGTCCGACGAACACCTGGACGGCTTCCTCGACACGCTCGCCGAGCTCAAGCAGAAGTACGAGTTCTGAACCAGCGCTGCTCGGTCGTCCGCGGGCCGGCCACGGCGGCGGCACGATGATCTCTCAGATCATGCCCAGCCATCTCACCAGCCCGGTCACCCAGGCCGCTGCCGACGAGGCGACCGCCGCCGCCAGTGGAACGATCCCGCTTTTGTGGACAGCGAAGACGGGGTCACTCGGTCAGTAGGAGCAGAAGCGTAACCGATCAGTCAGATGGGGACGTGACGGGACGCGGGCGCAGCGCCGTGGGAATAGTGGGCTCCGCGTCGACGACGCGGATGAGCAGGCGCAGCAGCTGCTGCTGCTCATCCGGCGAGAGCACCTGCAGCGACGCCGGGGGAACGGACAGCATCTCCTGGGCCTGGGCCAGAACGCGTCGGCCCTCCTCGGTCATCGCGACCGTCTTGGCCCGCCGGTCGGTCGGGTGCGGCTCGCGCCGGGCGACGCCGCGGCGCTCGAGCAGGTCGACGACGCTGGTCAGGTAGCTCGGGTCGTGGCGGAACATCTCGACGAGCTCGCGCATCGGGCGCGGGCCCCCCGACAGCACCAGAAGGATCTTCAAAGCGGCCGGCGTGAGATCAAACGCCTGGCAGACGGTGTGCATCCGGCTGGGCGCCTCGCCGCTGAAGGTCAGCGCCAGCATGGCGCGCCACGCCTCGCGAGCTGTCGCCTCGCGAGTGCCCGCCTCGCGAGTGCCCGCGTCCCGGGCGGTCGCATCTCGGGCAGTCGCCTCCCCGGCGGCCTCCCGAGCGGCTTCGATCATGCGTCGATCGTATCGGCAAGCCGCCGCGAACGTCTCGTTGTCACGACGATATATTTGACACAACTCAACGAGCGTCGGATGCTGGGCGGCGACCAGCTTTGTCCCGTCCGGTCGCCGCAGGTCCGAACGCGACCGACCGCCCCCGGCGTCTGCCGCCTTTGCCACGGAGATCAACGTGCCTGACCAACCCAACGCGGCCTCGCCGCCCGCCACCGCCGCGCCCGGGCCCGCCTCGGCCGCCAAGCTGGACCCGGCGCTGATCCGACTGTCCGCCACAGTGATGCTCGGCGCGATCATGGTGATCCTCGACACGACGATCGTCTCGGTCGCCATCCACGCGCTCGGTAACGAGTTCCACACGTCGCTGTCCACGATCTCCTGGGTCACCACCGGTTATCTGCTGGCGCTGGCCGTCGTGATCCCGCTGGCCGGCTGGTCGGTCGAGCGGTTCGGCGCGACGCGGATGTGGAACATCTCGCTGGCGCTGTTCGTCGCCGGCAGTGCCCTGTGCGGCCTCGCCTGGTCGGCAGGGACGCTGATCGCCTTCCGGGTCCTGCAGGGCCTCGGCGGCGGCATGATCATGCCGATCTGCATGACCCTGCTCGCCCAGGCCGCGGGCCCGCAGCGGATCGGCCGGGTCATGAGCATCATCGGCGTCCCGATGCTCATCGCGCCGGTGCTCGGCCCGGTCATCGGCGGACTGATCGTCGACCACCTCAGCTGGCGCTGGATCTTCTACGTGAACGTGCCGATCGGCGTGCTCGCCCTGTTCCTGTCCTGGCGGGTGCTGCCACGCGATGACCGCGGCTCGGCGCACCACCGGCTCGACCTGCCCGGCCTGGCGCTGATCTCGCCGGGGCTGGCGGCGCTCGTCTACGGCCTGTCCGAGGCGGGCAACGGCGGCGGCTTCGGGGCTGCGAAGGTGCAGGTCAGCATCGCCGTCGGCGTAGTGCTGCTGGCCGGCTTCGTCGTGCACGCCCTGCGCCGCGACGGCGCCCTGCTCGACATGCGGCTGTTCGGCGACCGGGTGTTCAGCATCGCGAGCGTCACGACCTTCGTGATCGGCGCCATGCTGTTCGGTGCGATGTTCCTGCTTCCGCTCTACTACCAGGTCGCGCGCGGGCAGAGCGCCAGTGACGCCGGCCTGCTCATGGCGCCACAGGGACTGGGCGCAATGATCTCCATGGCGATCGCGGGACGGGTCTCCGACCGCCGCGGCGCCCGGTCGGTCGTCCCGCTCGGCATGGTCCTCGCCCTGCTCGGCACGCTGCTGTTCACCCAGGTCGACGCGCACACCAATGAGGTGCTGCTGGCGTTCTCGCTGTTCGTGCGCGGTCTGGGCTTCGGGGCGACGATGATGCCCGCGATGGGCGCCGCCTATGCGACGCTCGGGCAGGCGGCGGTGCCGCGCGCGACCACGACGCTGAACATCCTGCAGCGGGTCGGCGGGTCGCTGGCCACCGCGCTGGTCGCCGTCGAACTGCAGCACGCCATCGCCAGCCGGCTGCCGGGCGTCGGTGGCGAGGGTGCGCTCGCCGAGTCGGCGGGGGTGAAGCTTCCCGGCCCTGTCGCCGACAAGGTCGCCGAGGCGTTCGGCGTGACGTTCTGGTGGGTCGTCGCCCTGACCGCCGTCGGCTTCGTCGCCAGCCTCTTCCTCCCCGGCCGCCCCGCTGCCACCGTGGCGCACGGCCCCGCGAACGCCCAGCCGGCGGCCCCGCAGCGCGAACCGGTAGCGGTGGTGGAGTAGCCCGCCGGAAACGCCGGTCGTCGACCACGTGAATCTACAAGGATTCCGGCCGGGTCCCACACGACGGATGTCGTGCACGCCCCGGCCGAGTCAGCGCGCGAGCCACTCTCGATAGGTGGTCCTGGCGATGGCGGCGCCGTCCTTGGCGATGAGGGCGTCGCCCGAGGCGGCGGCGAACATGCCGGCGCTGTTGTCGGTGACGGCGGTGCGATGGTCACCGTGGGCGGCAAGGGTGATCTTGCCCAGTTCGTCGAGCGCGAAGACCTCGGGGCCGGCAACGTTGCGCTGGCGGTAGGTCACGGCCCGCTCGGTGAACAGCGAGGCCCAGCACCGGCTGACGTGCTGGAGGATCGCCGCCGGCCCCACGACGTTCAGGTACGTGTCCTGTTGGCCGGCGAAGGAGGCCGACGGCAGGTCCTCTGCCGTCGCACTGGACCGGACGGCATACGCGGCTTGCCCGCCGAGCTGGGCGAGCGCGCGGATGATCGCCGCCGCGAGATCGCCCGGGATGGCGATCCCTTCGATGGCTGGTTGCACGCCGGACAGCGGGGGGCTGGCCGGTGACGGTCCCGCCCCCAGGCGCTCCGCCACCACGCCAGCCGCCCCGAACGACCCCTACAGACAATCATGAACTTCAGTTGCTAACCAGCAACTTTGCCGGAGCCCTGGTTACCGAACCTGTCCGAGTCTAGGCTACGCCCGGTCCCTGCCCGCCGGGGACGTCCGACCGGTCCTCGACCAGGACCAGCCGGCCTCGTGCCCGCTTGTCGTCAGTCGCGCCACACGGAAGCGGACGCCCCTCCAACGGACCGGTGAGGCGTCCGCCAAGCCGCCCCGCGGCGTGCCGGATCCGCCCGACCAGGCCGGCGGGGATGCGCTGGGCCACTACCAAGGCGGTGAGCGCGGCCACCACAACCCCGTCACGGCTACGCACCGGCACCGACACGCAGCAGATCCCATCCACAAGATCCTGCTGGTCGAACGCCGCCTCCTCGCGCCGGATGACAGCACGGGCCCGCTTCCACTCCCGCTCGGACATCGAGGGCGGCGGCACCAGCTCCGGCTGGCAGGCAAGCAGCATCTGGCCGGCGGCGGTGTCGAGCCGTAGCGAACTCGTGCTGCCCCGCAGGTCGATCCCACGGTCCCCAGCGGCGCTGGTGGCCAGCACCAGCCGCCTCTCCCGCAGGACGACCAAGGCGATCGCCGTACGGGTGGCCGCGCTGAGCGAGGCGACCGGGTCTCGGGCGATCCGTGCCAGCCGGTGCAGGGAACGGTCCGGGGCTGCCAGCCGGCGCAGGCCGGAGCCGATCCGGTAGCCGCCGCTGTCCCGATCGACTACCCCGAGCGCGCACATCTGCTCGACCAGCCGATGTACCGTCGTCTTGGGCAGCCCGGCGGTCCTGGCGAGTTCCGACAGGCCGACGGAGTCGAACCAGGACAGAGCGTCGAGAATGTCGAAGGCGCCTTCGAGTACCCCGCGTCCCCGGGGCGCCGCCGGCCCGCGAGCGGCAGCGGCGCGCGGTGCCGCACTATGCTCGGCGGGCTCGGCGGGCTCGGCGGAACCTGCCGCCTGTGGTGAGCCAGCCGAGTTGGTCCGGTCCTGGGCCCGGTCATGGGCCCCCTCGGCCGTGCACTCGTCAGGTCCACGCGAGCGCGTTCGCGCCACCAGTCCGCCGGATCCGGACATCCGGTCACCCCCGATGACGTAGCTGCCTGAGTGAGGAAAACCTCGCCTTCCGTCGGATTTTATCCAGACTTGATCGGCTGGTCTCACGACTTCATGCGGCTCCCCGATGTCGTGAAGCCGACGTCCGGCGGGAGTGCCCGAGCAGTTTCGCGTTCGATCATCAAGCAAAGTCGACGGATACCCGGAGGACATCAATCGAAGCACAGGTGTTTGTATGGGCGCGGACACGGCAATGGGCGCGGACACGGCAATGGGCGCGGACACGCGGCCCGGCAGCGGCCTGCGGTGGCTAACGGCGGGTGGCTGTGGGCAGGGTCCAGCCCTGGCGGCACTTCGACCCGCCGATGCCGCCGTTGTCACAGCCCTCGATGAGGAACTGGTAGCCGCCGTTGGTCTCACTCACGACGCGGAACTGCCCGGATGTCCCTCCGGTCACGTCCCGCTGCCAGGTGTTGCCGTACGCGGTCCAGCGGACGATGAACTTGTCGTAGTGGTACGGGTCGGTGGGCCCCCAACTCACGTGGGCGTAACCGTTCGCCTCCCACGCAGTGATCACCATCCGCTTCCCCTGTCGGGGAGACCAGGTGATTTCCCCACCCTGAAACCTCTGCCGCCGGCCAGCCCATTCACCGTTGGTGAAGTAGACGTCGCGCTCGCCGCTGGTCGGACAGGCCAGGTAACTGCGGGGGCCGCCGAGCTGGTTCCAGCGTGCGCCGATGAGTCCGTAGGGTGCCAGCTTCGGGTTGCAGGCGGGGGCCGCGGACGCGGCGGTGGTTCCGAGCCCGGCCACGGTGATCGCCGCTGCCGCCGTCGCGAGCAGCATGACGAGGATCCGTCTGACGAGGGACATGTCTTCCTCCTGTGATAGCGGGAATGTTGGACTGTGGTGATGGGAATGTTCGGGGCCCGGCCATTGGGGAATGCGACGTTGCGGTGTTCGCGGTGTTCGCGGTGTTCGCGGTGTTCGCGCGAGAGCCCGTCGCCCAAAAGTACGCTCGCGATCTGCGTCGCGTAAGGCGTCGGTCCACTGGGTGGACCGCCTTCCTGCGCGACGCGGACCGCAGGTACCAGGCGGGGATTCACCTCCGCCGGCTTCGGGCTGAGGCTTTCCCGGAGGCCTGCGCTACCTCGACGAGTGGCGCACGGAGCTCGGGGAGATCCACCGGGATGCCGAACGCGATGCCCCGGCCGCTCATACTGGTGGCCAGGGCGGCCTTCGCTGTGGCGGCGGCCTCGGCCGAGAAGGTGATTCCACCAATGGTGGACCCGCCTGGGCAGGACGTTCTGCGCCCGCTCCGGGTGCCGGAGTGCCTCTGGATGTAGGACGTCAGACCGGGCCGCGGCGGCCGATGCGCGGATAACGTGACTAGTGCCGGCAGGTTCCTCGGCCGGTGCGCCGAGCCGCGCGGCGTGGGGCCGTCTATTCGGCGGACCCGTCCGCGCCGACGGTAATGACACATTCACTGTTGGCTGCCCGGCGGCGGTCGTGACACCCGACGCCGGGGCCGCGCGCACCACCGCTGGCAGCGGCAACACCATCGGGAGCGGAATGTGACACTTGTGCACGATAGGCCGGCCGGGCACACGGACCCGCCGGCGGGCGAGCTCCCGCCCAGGGTTGTGAAAACCCTGGCGCAGTACCTGCGGACGACGTCGCACAAGGACATCGCGCTGCTGTACTTCATGACCTCGCTGGTATTCTTCGCGTTCGCTGGAATCCTGGCGATGCTCATCCGGGCCGAGCTCGCCCGACCGGGCCTGCAGTACCTGTCGAACGAGCAGTACAATCAGGTGTTCACGATGCACGGCACGCTGATGCTGCTGATGTTCGCGACGCCGATCGCGTTCGCGTTCGCGAACTACCTGATCCCGCTGCAGATCGGCTCGCCTGACGTGGCCTTTCCACGGCTGAACGCGTTGTCGTTCTGGCTGTTCCTGTTCGGCAGCCTGACGGTCACCGCGGGCTTCCTTACGCCGAACGGCGCCGCCTCCTTCGGCTGGTTCGCCTATACGCCGCTGTCGAACGCTGCCTACTCGCCGGGCATCGGCAGTGACCTGTGGGTGCTGGGTCTGACCGTCTCCGGTCTGGGTACCATCCTGGGCGCGGTCAACTTCATCACGACAATCCTTTGCCTGCGGGCGCCCGGCATGACGATGTTCCGGCTGCCGATCTTCTGCTGGAACCTGCTGGTGACCTCGATCCTGGTTCTGGTCGCCTTCCCGGTGCTCGCGGCCGCGCTGCTCGCCCTGGAGTTCGACCGCCGGTTCGGCGCGCACATCTTCGACCCGGGTAACGGCGGCGCAGTCCTCTGGCAACACCTGTTCTGGTTCTTCGGGCATCCCGAGGTGTACATCATCGCCCTGCCCTTCTTCGGGATGATAACGGAGATCATCCCGGTGTTCTCCCGCAAGCCGTTGTTCGGCTACAAGGGACTGGTCTACGCGACCATCGGCATCGGGGCGTTGGCGATCGCCGTGTGGGCGCATCACATGTACGTCACCGGCGCGGCGCTGCTGCCGTTCTTCGCTTTCCTGACGTTCCTGATCGCGGTGCCAACCGGGGTCAAGTTCTTCAACTGGATTGGCACGATGTGGCGCGGACAGCTCACCTTCGAGGCGCCGATGTTGTTCGCCGTCGGCTTCCTGGTGACGTTCCTGTTCGGTGGTCTGACCGGGGTACTGCTGGCCAGCCCGCCGATCGACTTCCACGTCTCGGACAGCTACTTCGTCGTCGGCCACTTCCACTACGTCGTCGCCGGCCTGTTGTTCGCCGGCTTCGGCGGGGTGTACTTCTGGTTCCCGAAGGTCACCGGCCGGATGTTGAACGAGCGGCTCGCGAAGGTGCACTTCTGGACGATGTTCTTCGGCTTCCACCTGACCTTCCTGGTGGATCACTGGCTCGGCGTCAAGGGCATGCCGCGCCGATACGCCGACTACGGCCCGGACGACGGCTTCACCACGCTGAACACCATCGCCACCGCTGGCAGCTCCCTGCTTGCGCTGTCGACCCTGCCGCTGCTGTACAACCTGTGGTGGTCGTACCGGAAGGGTCGGATCGTGACGGTGGACGACCCGTGGGGCTTCGGCAACTCGCTGGAATGGGCGACGTCCTGCCCACCGCCGCGGCACAACTTCACCTCGCTACCGCGGATCTGCTCCGAGCGGCCCGCCTTCGACCTGCACTACCCGCAGGCGGCCGGCGCGGTCGACTACCACGCCACCCCCGAGCTCACCCCGACCCACGACACCCCGGAGCTGAATACCTGAGAACGCGGCTCACGTGGGCGGGTGAACCGCCCCGGGCTCTCAAGAGCCCGGGGCGGTTCAGCCCTGACAGGCCCCGGCCCTCATGGGTTGGTCCGGTTCACGGCGCTGCTGGCCGATGCGGCCCGCCGTGAGGTGCGCCCACCGAGGTCGAGACCGCGCGGGGCTACGACGACCGACGGTTGTAATCTCGGCTAGCTCGTGTTGATTCCATGAGGGTCACCAACCCGCCTGACTCGCATGTACTGGAAGGTGACTGGGTGATGCGCCGCCCTGTACAGCCGGTATCGCTCATAGACGCGGTGGTCGAAAATCTTCGCACCGAGCTGTTCAGCGGCACTATCGGCAGCAACCAGGCGCTGACCGAAGTAGGCGTCGCCACCCAGTACGATGTCGCTCGCCCGACCGCGAAGGCGGCAATCGAGAAGCTGGTCGCGGCCGGTCTCCTTGTCCGCGGCAGTCACAAGGTCGCCCGGGTCCCCGAGCTCGGCCCGGACGACGTTCGCGACATCTACAACACGCGCTACTGCCTCGAGCGCGAGCCACTCCGGCTGCTCGCCGCGGCCCGCCGCGTTCCCGCGCAGGCCCAGATGGCCAATGACGAGATCAAGTCGGTGATCAATGGCCCTCAGATCGCGATCGTCGAGCCCGACATGCGGTTTCACATCAGCCTCGTCGACTCGATGTCCAGCCCCCGCATCAGCGGCATGTACCACAAACTCGCCGGTGAAGTCCGGCTGTGCATGTCGCAGGTGCAGGGTCGGGCGCTGCTGAGCGCGGAATCAATCTACGGCGAGCACGCTCGCCTGCTTGAGCTGATCGTGACCGGCGATCAGGACGCGGCAACGATCTTACTCCACAAACACCTCTCCCGCGCGCGAGAGAGACTCGCGGGCGCTTTCGGCGCCGAACCGGGCCCGGAGGCGGACTTCGCGTACGAAGCCGCGACGGCGCGCGGGTGACACGTTCGCTCGGGTCGCGCATCCATCAAGGTCACGGGAAGTCGTCGATCGGCGTTCTCCGACACGTCACGTTCTCAGCCGGCACCGCCTGGATGGGCAGAATCACGGATCGGGCGAGTCGCGTACTCCAGCGCCTCGACAATGTGGACGTATTCGCGCCCCGTTGCGCGTGACATTCCGATCTCGCAGGTCCGGTTGGCCGACGCATGCACCTCGAAGGCGCGGGAGTTGACCTCACGTGCCTCGTTCAGCGTCGCCGCCGCAGTCAGCTCGGGATGCAGAAGTCCGCGATCACCGGCGAACGCGCAGCAATTCCAGTCCAGCGGCACGACCACCTCGTCGCTGACCAGCTCGGCGAGTTCCCTGAGTAAAGTCGTGGTGCCCCGCCGCTCGGTCGAGCACGTAGGGTGCAGTACCAGGGACGCCACCCGGCGGGTCACCGAGAGGCGGCCCACGACTTCGGCGCGCACGAATTCGAGCGCGTCCACGAAACGAAGTGCCTCGTAGGCGCCGCCAAGCCGCTTTGCCTCGGCGCGAAGCTCCTCCAGACCTTCTGTACATGACGCCGCGTCGCACACGACCGGCAGGCGGCCGCCGTCAGTCGCCGCGAGCAGCGCCGGCAGGACCTTGGCCCCGATGACCTCGTGGCCACCCCTGAGACCCTTCGACTTCCACGGCATACCGCAACACATCGACGCGATACCCCTGGGTACCCGTACCGCTACCCCGGCACGCGCGCACAGCGTCAGCATCGCGGGCATGACCCCGCCGCTGGATGACGACGAGCCGAACATGGCCCCGACGCACGCCGGGAAGTACACGGTGCACGCCTCTGCGGCAGCCGCGACCGCCCGGCGCCGGTACCCACCGCGGGGCAGCGAGGCGTCATACTGAGGCATCCTGTCGGTGCCCAACGTTCTGCGGGCCAGGGAGGCCGCGGCTGTCGGCAACGTCGGCGGCAGTGCGGCGGCGGCAGAAAGCGCCTTCCCAGCCAGTGTGGTGGTCGCCCCCCAGTGGCGGGCCGCCGAGCGCCACAGCGCGTCCTCGGCCTTGTTCACCCTCTCGGCGCGCAGCTCTCGCACGAGTGATCCGGTGTTGATCTGCACAGGGCAAGCGGTCTGGCACATACCGTCGACCGCGCAGGTGTCGACCACGTCATAGCGGTAGGCCGCGGACAGCTCATCGGCGAGCCCCTCGTCTCCCTCCCGCCGCGCGGCCTCACGCTCCCGCAGCAGGGCGATCCGCTGCCGAGGAGTCAGGGTCAGCGTCCGGCTCGGGCAGACCGGTTCGCAGTACCCGCACTCCACGCACATGTCCGCGCCGTAGCCGACCGTCGGCACATCCTTGAGATTGCGCAGATAGGAGCGAGGATCGTCGGACAGCACGACCCCCGGGTTGAGGATTCCCAGCGGGTCGAACAGCCGCTTCACCTCCGTCATGACGTCATACAGTTCATCGCCGTACTGGCGACGGACATACCCCGCCATGATCCGGCCGGTGCCATGCTCCGCCTTGAGCGTCCCCTTGTGCTCGAGCACCAGCTCAACCATTTTCTCGGTGAATGCGTGGTAGCGTTCCAACCGCGCGGGATCCCGGAAGGTCTCGGTGAGCATAAAATGGATATTGCCGTCCTTGGCATGGCCGAAGATGACACTGTTCTGATAGCCGTGCGCGTCGAACAGCTTCGTGAGTTCCTGGCACGCTGCCCGCAGGTGCGGCACCGGAACCGCCACATCCTCCAGCAACGCCGTGGTCCCCGCCTGGCGCGCTCCCGCGACGGCCGTATAGAGACCCTTGCGCACATGCCACAGGTCCTTTCGGCGCCACGGGTCCGAGGTCAACTCCAGGGGCGACTCGATCTCGAGCCCATCGCACACGCCGCCGGCCCCGGACACCTTGTCGGCAAGCTCCTCGGTGGTCGCTGCCTGCAGCTCCACCAGGAGCGCAACATGGTCACGCACCTCCAGCGAGCCGATCTCAGCCGGTGTCGCGCCGAGGGTCTGCGCAACGGCAAGGGACCGAGCGTCCATCAGTTCGATCGTCGCGAACCCCACGTCGACCAGCTCGGGCAACGCGGCGGTCGCGGTGGCGAGGTCACGAAACACCGCCAAGCCGGTCGAGGCGTGGGGAAAGAGCTCCACCGTCCGGAACGTGGCCGAGGCGACGAACCCGAGCGTGCCTTCGCTACCGACCATCAGATGGGCCAGGATCTCGACGGGACGCTCGTAGTCGAGAAACGAGTTGAGACTGTAGCCCATCGTGTTCTTCATTGAGAACTGCCGACGCAGCGTCGCCACGGACGCCGGGTTGCGGCAGATCCGCTCGCGGAGCCGCAGCAAGCCCGCATACAGATCGGGTTCCAGTGCGCGCAGCCGTTCATCCGCGTCCGGCGCACCGGTGTCAATCACGGATCCGCTGGGTAGCACCACGGTCATCGCCTCAAGCGTCTGGTAGGCGTTCTGCCCGGTGCCGCAGGCCATTCCGCTGGAATTATTGGCAATGACTCCACCCAGGGTGCAGGCGACCTCACTCGCTGGGTCGGGGCCGAGCTTCCGCCCGTACGGACGCAGCCGCGCGTTGGCCGCACGGACGGTCACGCCAGGCTCGGCGCGCAAACGGTGACCACCGTCGAGCACCTCGGCCGACTGAAAACCGTGTCGCACGTCGACCAGGATCCCGTCGGTGACGCCCTGGCCGCTGAGGCTCGTTCCGCCCGAGCGGAACGTCAGGTACGAACCACTCCGCCGGCATCTCGCAAACAGCCCCGCCACATCGCCCACGCCGGCAACACGTTCCACCGCGGAGGGCACCAGGTGATAGTGCGACGCATCCCGCGCCATCGCGTAGCGCAGGACCGGGCTGCCTGCCACGGCCGGCCCCTGGCCAGGTCCGCCGCGGCTCCCCGCTACCTCCGCGCCGGTGGGACGCCCCTCAAGACTCATTGCCTGCCCTCCCCGGACAAGGAAAGTCTGACAAGTATACATTCGCCCACACTGCGTCGTGACACCTCGGCTGCCCTACGGCGTCCCTGCCACCCAGCGTCCCTGCCACCCAGCGCATCGAGCCCTGATCACGAACCCGCGGCAGACCCCGAAATTTCTCAAATCGAGACTGCCCGTGGCGGCTGTGACTGCTACGACCATGGGCGAGGTGCCGAGCGTGGGGGCCACCCGTCGTCGATGGTGTGGAGACAGTCATTGGAGCTCGGTACCCCAGGCGGTCCGTCGCCCACAGCAAGAGCCATGAGCTCGGAAAGGGTCTATAATGATCTTTATCACCGCCAAGTTCCGGATCAAGCCGGAGTATGCCGACCAGTGGCCGGAGATCTCACGGGCGTTCACCGAGGCGACCCGCGCTGAGCCGGGCTGCAAATGGTTCGACTGGTCCCGCAACATTGAGAGCCCGACCGAGTACGTACTGGTCGAGGCATTCCAGGATGGCGACGCCGGAGCCGCGCACGTCCAGTCCGACCACTTCAGGGCCGCCCGGCAGACACTGCCGAAGTACCTCGCCGAGACGCCGCGCATCGTGAACACGGTTCTGGAGCAGGACGACTGGTCGGAGCTCGGCGAACTCGCTGTGTCCGACTGATCGGTCGGGCCGCCGGCGACGACAGGCGGAGCCCCGGTCGGAAACCTCCGTGACATCCAACCAGACGCCGCTATTCCCGTGGTCCGGCGTATCGGCATGAGGAAGAGACCGGGTCAGCCGCCGACGTGGACACGCCGGCAGTTGATCGACGGAATTCGGTGGCGGACGCGGACCGGGGCACCGTAGCGGGACGTTCCCGCCCAGTACGGGCACTGGCGCATGGTGTACGGGCTGCCCTGTTCCAGGACTGGCATCCGGACGGGATCGCTCCAGCCCAGCGACAGTCACCCAACGTCATACTCGGATGCATCTTCGCATCATGGCCTCCAGGGTGCTCTACTCGACCCCACCCTGGGGGCCGTGGTTGCGGTCGTAGGCCGCGCGGGCCACGGCGATGTCGTCGCGGTGCCGTTCGGCCCACGATGTGAGTGTCCGCAGCGTGGCATACAGCTCCCGGGCCATATCGGTGGCCTGGTACTCGACCTTCGGCGGCACCGTGGGGTAGACGACCCGCGTCAGCAGCCCATCACGTTCCAGGTTACGCAGTGTGAGGGTGAGCATCCGCCGGCTGATGCCGCTGATCGACCGCTGCAGCTCGGTGAACCGGACCGGTCCGTCGCTGATCCGCAGCAGGATGCCGATGGCCCACTTGCCACTGATCCGGTTCAGCACCTCCAAGACGGTGCAGGCCTCGGCCTCGTGGCCGGGGGAGTCGATCACATCGCTGTTCCCCTGAAACATGAAAGTGCCTCCTTCCGGCCACTCCCACAGTCACACATGATGGCTTCCGTAACAAGGCATGCCCCATGCGGCGGCTGGAACCGCCGCACCTGGCTGGCGGCCGCGACCGGCCCGCCGCCGCGGCCCGTCCGGCCTCCTCGACGTCAAGGAAGACTGTTGACCGACTCAACTCCCCCGGCCCCGCCCCCGGCGCTCCCGTCCCGCTGGCTCGCCCTCGGGGTGCTCTGCACCAGCAACCTGATGGCCATCCTGGACAGCTCGATCGTTACGGTCGCGCTGCCGACCATCCAGCAGGACCTCGGCTTCTCCCAGGCGAACCTGGCCTGGGTTGTGAACGGATACCTGATCGCCTTTGCTGGCCTGCTGCTGCTGTCCGGGCGGCTGGGTGACCTGCTGGGCGGCCGGCCCGTCTTCATCGGGGGGCTCGGCCTGTTCACGGCAGCCTCGCTGGCCTGCGGCCTGGCCAACACCGGCGGCCTCCTGATCACGTTCCGCTTCCTGCAGGGCGCCGGGGGGGCGCTGGCCTCCGCGGTGGCACTCGGCATGATAGTCACGATCTTCCCTGACAGCCGGGAGCGGGCCAAGGCACTGGCCTGCTACGCCTTCGTCGCCGCGGCCGGCTCATCGATCGGGCTCATCCTCGGCGGCGTGCTGACCAAGAGTCTCAGCTGGCCGTGGGTCTTCTACGTCAACGTGCCGCTGGGTGTCCTCGCGGTGGTGCTCGCCCTGTGGGTGCTGCCCCCGATCGCCGGGCTCGGGCTGCGCGAGAGCGCGGACGTTCTCGGCGCCGGGCTGGTGACCGCCGGGCTGATGCTCGGCGTCTACACCGTCGTCCGGGGCGGGGCGGACGGCTGGAGCGACGGCGGGACGCTGGGGTCGCTCGCCGCCTCGCTGCTCCTGCTCGCCGCCTTCGTGGGCCGCCAGGCCAGAGCGGCCAAGCCACTGCTGCCGCTGCGCATCTTCCGCTCCCGCGCGGTCGGGGGAGCGAACATCATCCTGACCCTGATGGTGGCCGGCCTGTTCGGCTACCAGTTCTGCACCGCCCTGTACCTGCAGGACGTGCTCGGCTACAACGCGCTGCGCACCGGGCTGGCGTTCCTGCCGGCCCCGCTAACCATCGCGGCCGTCTCGCTGGGCCTCGCGTCGCCGCTGAACACCCGGTTCGGCCCCAGGCCGGTGATCGTCGTCGGGCTGCTGCTGGTCGCCGCGGCGCTCCTACTGTTGGCCCGGCTACCGGCTGACGGCAGCTACGCGAGCGACATCGCCCCGGTGTTCGTCCTGCTGGGTATCGGTTTCGGCGCGGCGATGCCCGCACTGATCGGCCAGGCGATGGCGGTCTCCGACCCCGCCGAGGCCGGCGTCGCATCCGGGGTGGCCAACACCACCCAGCAGATCGGCGCCGCGCTCGGCACCGCGATCCTGGCCACCCTTGCCGCCTCCCGCACCGACTCGCTGCTCGACCACGGCAGGAGCACCACCACCGCCCTCACCGGCGGGTTCCACCTCGCCTACGCGGTGAGCGCGGCCCTGGTCGCCGCGGCCGTCCTCGTCGCCCTGTTCGTCCTGCGCCCGCCCGGCCAGTCGCGGGCCGCCGACAGCGCACGGACCGCCGACACCCACCCAGCCGAGACCGACGACCCGACGCAGCCGGCGGGGGTGCCGGCCGCGGGACAGTAACCGCCGGGGCCAGCCGTCGGGGACGGGGTAGAAGGAAATCCTTCGCGACCACCGCGTCCTCGGCGGCAGCGACAAGCCAGCCGGTCACATACCGGGAGTAGATATCGATGATGACGTACAGCCGGTACCAGACGCCTTTCTCGGGTCCTTTCAACGCGGTGATATCCCGCGACCAGACCTGTGACGGTCCGGTCGCGGACAGCTCGGGGCGGACCCGCGGCGGGTGGGTCGCCTGCGCACGGCGTTCCCTGGTCTGCCCCGCCGCCCGGACGATCCGGTACTCGGAGTCCGCTCTCTCGGAGACCTGCCGCAAGAGAGAGCGCGTGCTTTTCCCATAAAAGCCAGCGCGGTTTCTGCCGTCGCAAGTTTCGCTTTCAACCGTTCGTTCTCGCGGCGCAGACGCTCCAACTCGATCTGTTCCGCCGACTTCCCCGGATTCTTCCCCGGAGCGCGGGCCGGGACGCCTGCTCTTCCCAGCGCCCCCGCGTCACGTGCCCGGGTCCGCTCCACCACATGCGAGGAGAACAAACCCTCCCGGCGCAGGATCGCACCCTTCTCGCCGTGCGGGGCGTTCTCGTACTCCGCGACGATCCGCAGCTTGTACGCCGTGCTGAACACCCGCCGCGACGGACGCGGCGCCGGGTCCCGCGCCTGCGGTGACCCGGCCGGAGCCTCCTGCGACTCAGGCTCCATGAACATCATGGATCTCCGATCACGCCCTCCGTAGCCAGCTCACACCCACGAGGGTGTCTCACTCAACCCCGACAGAGAGGGCAAGGACGGTCCCTACCGCGACCGCCCGGACTGCTTGCCAACAAATTTCCGCACCTTCAGCCAAAGGGCTTGAGAGTTCATGAAGGCTGGGTGTAGGCTCCCCATTGTGGAGCAAGAGGGAAATTTGGACCGCAGACCTCCGCTAGTGCCACTTAATTAACAGATCTTGATTTTGCCTATCGTTCACTTCATCCACCTTCGTCGATCCTGGTCTTGGCGTCGATCGAGTCGCAGATGATCGAAAACTGGTCGACCATAGCGAGACGCGTGCCGGTCATTTCTGTTTACGGAAGGTTGATCCTGAAATCGATATCAACTACGCGCGCACGCGGAACTGGGGCGATCGGTGTCGCGGCGGCCGACTGGGGTCGCGGGAGCCAACAAGTGATCAAGAGAAGACGAGGCCGACGATGACCCAGTTGTCGCCAAAGCCGACCTGCCGGTTGCCCCTTCGCGGAGCCGTCGTGGAACCAGCCGGCGGCCCACACCTTCTTCCCCGCCCGGTGGAACAGGGTGTCATCGACCACGACAGTCAGCGGCCCGGCCGGGAGCAGCCGGTCGACGACGACGCGGGCGAGTGCCAGGCCGACCCGGTCGGGCGACCAGACCGCCCGCGCGAAGAACCGGTGCGCCTATCCACATCGTGAGTGGGGTGACATGTTCGACGGAAACGATCATGGCATCTCTCATCATGCGTGCGTCATGATGTGCGGCGAGGACCGCGCGGCACGCAATGTTTATATCAACTAACTGACACGTCGACAGCTGGCCGCGAGCAGCGGCGCGGGGCTATTCTTGCGGTCGAACAGGGGAAGGAAAGATGCCGGAGAAGCCACCTCATGGATCCCTCCGTGTCGGAGTCGTTGACCTCATGGCGGCCACCGGCCGAGGAACAGGAGGGCAGCAGTTCGACCGGCTGATAAGAAACGCGGCGAACAGCGCCAGAGTGGCAGTCCACGTCGATGTGGTGGACCTCGACCCGACGACCAGCCATCCCCATCTTCCGGGGTCACGAAGCGATTGGCAGCGAATAGCATCATTCGATGCTCTGGTGGTGACCGGCGCACAGCCACAGAATTCCCACCCAGAGAAGGACCCGGGCTATCCGGTGATCGAGCGGATTCTCGACCTCAGCCGGAGACGGAATTTCTTCACTGTGTTCTCCTGTCTGTCTGCGCATTTAGCCCTCCACCAGATGTGCGGCGTGCAGCGCCGCCGACTGGCACACAAGAGGGTCGGCGTGCTCGACCATCAGACCGTCGCACGACGCGGCCCGCTCACCGTCGGGCTGCCCGACGTCGTCACCATGCCGCATTCCCGATGGAACACTGTGGACCGTGACGAACTCGTCGCCTGCGGCGTGCGCCTGGAGCTGCTTACCGGTGGCTCTGACTGGGCGGTAGCGACCAGTCAGGACGGGGTCCGTCAGGTCTTCGTCCAAGGTCACCCGGAGTACCTGCCCGACATGCTGCTGCGGGAGTACCGCCGCGACGTCCGGGTCTTCCTCACGGACCCTGACGCGCCGTACCCGCCGATCCCGGAGGGCTACCTGGCCGATACCGCAAGCCGGCGGCTCGCCGCGTTCGCCCGGCGCGCCCGCAGCCAGCGCTCTCCCACGCTGGCCACACAGCTGCCCACTGTCGGGCCGCTGCCTGACGTCGCCCGGCGGTGGACCGCGGAGGCGACCGCCATGACCGCGAACTGGATCCGCAGGGTCGCCGACGGATCCACCGGGAGGATCAATGACCCACCTACCCGACCAGCCGCCGGACGGCACCAGGATGACCTGGTCCTGGCCAACGGATGTTCGTCCGTACAGTACGGACCTCGCCTCGATGCTGGCCGCGAGCGTGATCGATGACGGCATCCTCGGCTTCACCGAGCCGGTTACGCCGGCCCAGGGCGTGGGCTTCGCGGAGGACCTCGCCCGTCGGGTCGGCACAGGCGAAGCGCTCGTCCTGCTCGGCCAGGACGACGAGGGCGTCTGCGCGATGTGCGTCGTCGCCCTGAACTCGATGCCGAACTGCCGGCATCTCAGCGAGGTCAGCAAGGCATACCTGCGTCCCCGGATCCGTCGCACCGGTGCGGTGATCGAGCTCGTGTTCGCCGTCTGCGAGCGACTCGCCGACGTCGGGGTGGAGCGCGTTCTCATCGACGTCCGCGAAGGCTCCCCAGCCCACCGGGTCTGGAGCGGCTTCGGGTTCACCACCTACGGCGTGCTGGACGACTACAGCCGAGTGCGGGGCATCAGCCACCGCGGCCTTTACATGACTCACGCCGTGTCCGAGCTACAGGCCGTCACGGCCGACCGGCTGGCCCGTCGTGCCGATCCCACTCGCCGCCACACCACCCCACAAGCCGCCATCGCAGAGAGGACGAGCCGATGACGCTCCCGCGGGACAGGTTCAGGGCGTCCCTGGAGGAGACCCTGCACCAGCACCTCACCATCGCCCACCCGGTGTTCGGGCTTCTACTGGACGCGGACAACCCTCAGCCGCGTTTCCTCCAGCAGGTAGCGCTACAGGGCTACCAGCTCACCAAGCACTTCCTTACCTACGTCGAGCACCTGTTCTTCTACTGCCCGCTCCCCCGGCACAAGCGGCGCCTGCTGCACAACCTCTACGAGGAGGAGACCGGGCGGATCTCGAAGACGCGGAACCACGTCAAGCTGATGCAGGACTTCCTGCTAGCGATCGGGATCGACGACGAGACCCGGGATGCCGCCGTCGCGCTGCCGACGACCCAGGAGCTGATCGACTACCGGCTCGCGGCGGTGAAGGATCCGGATCGCTATCACGTCGGTGCCGCCGCGGTCACCATCGCGAGCGAGGGGCAGAACCTGGAGAAGCTAGGCAGCGAGAGCCGCGACATCCTGTTCGGTCGGGTGTACGGGCTCGAGCCGAGGGACCTGCTGTTCTTCTCGGTGCACCAGGTCGAGGACATCACCCACACTCAGCAGGGCCTCGACCTCGTCGCAGACCTGTGCACGACGGAGCAGATGCAGCAGGAGGCGCTCTACGCCGTAGCGCATACCTGCGAGCTGTTCTACGGCATGTACGAGGGCATCTACCAGGAATACCTGGCCGGACGGCTGCTGCCCGCATGACGCCTCCGTCCTCCAACCGTACGGCCTCCGGCACCCGCCGCGGACTGGCGACGGAGGCGGTGCGTGCCGGCCATCGCCAGTCCGTTGACGACCAGCACAGCGAGGCGCTGGTACTCACGTCGAGCTACCTGTTCGACGACTCGCACGACGCGGCGGAGAAGTTCGCGCAGCGGCGCCCCGGCAACGTCTACGTCCGGTTCACGAACCCGACGGTGCGCGCGTTCGAGGAGCGCGTCGCGCGGCTGGAGGGTGCCGAGTCCGCCGTAGCGACCGCGTCCGGGATGGCCGCATTCTTGGCGGTGTCGCTCGGGCTGCTGCGCGGCGGGGACCATGTCCTGCTTGCGGAGGGTGTCTTCGGCACCACGACCCGGCTCTATGCTCACTATCTGGACCGGTTCGGCGTCATGACGACCGTCGTTCCGGTGACCGACCCGGCCGCCTGGGCGCGCGCAATGCGTGCGCAGACCAGGATGCTCGTCGTTGAGAGCCCCACGAACCCGGTAATGGCCGTGGCCGACATCAGGTACCTCGCAGAGCTCGCACATGCCGCCGGCGCGCTGCTGCTGGTCGACAACACCCTGTGCACCCCGGTGTTCCAGCAACCGATCGTGTTTGGCGCAGACCTCGTTCTGCACTCCGCCGGCAAGTACATCGACGGTCAGGGCCGCTGCGGCGGCGGCGTTGTCGCCGGCCGCGCGGGCCTGATCTCCGAGCTGCACGGTGTGCTGCGCACCGCGGGCCCGAGCCTCAGCCCGTTCAACGCGTGGATCTTCCTGAAGAGCCTGGAGACGCTGCCGGTGCGGATGCGGGCGCAC
Source organism: Frankia sp. BMG5.23 (assembly GCF_000685765.2). Lineage (NCBI taxonomy): Bacteria > Bacillati > Actinomycetota > Actinomycetes > Frankiales > Frankiaceae > Frankia > Frankia sp. BMG5.23. The sequence goes on along the minus strand of NZ_JDWE01000021.1, from coordinate 46,365 downwards.
GACGCCAACACGGCGGTGGTGGCTGCCTGGCTAGCCGACCAACCGGACGTACGGGCGGTGCACTACACCGGCAGCGCGGATCACCCGCAGCGGGAGCTGGTAGCCGCCCAACAGTCCGGGCACGGCGGAGTGATCAGCTTCGAGCTGTACGGCGGCCAGCAGGCCAGCTGGTCGTTTGTCGACCGGCTTGAGCTCGTGTCGAACACGACAAACATCGGGGACACCAAGTCGATGATCACCCATCCGGCAAGCACCACCCACGGCCGGCTCACGCCGGCACAGCGCGACTCCGCCGGCGTCACCGACGGCCTGCTGCGCCTATCGGTCGGCCTGGAGGACGTCGAGGACATCGTCGCCGATCTGGCCCGGGCGTTCGCAGCGACCAGGCCTGCCGGGGCCCGCGCCCGATGAACCCGCAGCCGACAGCCCCGCAGGCGCCAGGCCAGTTCGATGAGCAGGTACTCGGTGCGCGGAGCCCTCGGTGCCGGCTACCTGGTCCGCCGGCGCCCCGGACAACGCCGTGACGAAGCTGGCCGCGGTGCTTGCCCGGCTCGCCGGGCACCGATTCCCGATCATGCTGACGCCGGAGAAGCGGGTGTTGCTGGAGACCATAAGTCGGCGGCCCGGCCCGAAACGCCACGGCGTGTGATCCCGGTTTTTCCAGGGCTCGACAGGGTGCCACGCAGACCGCTCATTGCCGGGAAGCGCCGGCGGGGACGGCCGCCGGGCGTGGCGCGGGCAGCCGGGCGATCAGCAGGAACGACACCCCGACCAGCAGCGCCTCGCCCATCGCGACCTGCGTATAGGAGTTGTACGAGTCGGCGACCAGCGCGCCCAGCTGGCTGGAGAGAGCGGCGCCGATGCTGTGCAGCGTCCACAGCAGACCGAGGCCGGTGGCCCGGGCGCCCTCGGGCAGCACCCGGCCAATCCACAGCGTGGTCGCGACCACCGTCGCCAGATAGCTCGCCCCGAAGATGACCCCGAAGGCCAGCGAGGCGGTTACGGTCGCGTCGAAGGCGACGAGCACCATCGCCCCGCCGCGCAGCGCGTAACCGACAAGCAGGGTCTGCCGGACCCGGCCCCGGTCACACCTTCGGCCGGCGGCCAGTGAGCCAAGGATCTCGAAGACGCCCAGCATGGCGAGGGTGCCACTGACGACACCCGGGCTCATGCCATGTTCGTGCAGATCGGTGACCAGGTGAACGTCGACAAACGCCATCGTGATCCCACAGCCGGTGAACGCGACGGTCAGCGCCAGGAACACAGGGTTGGCGGCTGCCAGCCGCAACCGGTCCCCGAAGCCGAGCCGCGCGTCGTCCGCGGTCCCGGGTGTGCCCGGCGTCGCCGTAGGCGCCGGCTCGTCCTGGCCGGACAGCCGATACAGCAGCAGCGCAAGTGGGGTCAGCACGAGGAGCATCGACAGACCGGCGACGACGAAGACGGCCCGCCAGGACGCGAACGCGCCGAGCCACACCCACAGCGGCACCAGCACGATGAACCCGACAGCCGGGCCGTTCGTCATGACCGCGTACGCCAGGCCCTCCCCGCGGGCGGTGAACAGCTCGCTGGCAAGCTTTCCCAATGGAACGTACGAGAGCATCGTGAAGGCGAAGGCGCCGAGCACGCCGTAGACGGACGCGAACAGCGACACCCCCGGCGCCGCCGCGCAGATCAGGAAGGCGGCACCGGCGAGCACCGTTCCGCTGACCAGCACGGCCGCGCCGCCGAACCGATCGGCCAGCACCCCGACGACCGGGCTCGCCACCGCGATGACCACAGCGAAGACCGTCGTCGACCAGGCGAACGTCCCGCGGCTGACACCAAGGTCCACTGCGATCGGCGAGAAGTCCACTTGAATCGTGTTCTTCAACGCCGACCCGGCCAGCGACAGCGTGAACGCGAGCGTCGCGGCGAAAATCAGCGCCGTGTTCCGCCGGCTACGACCAGCAGGGGACGCGACTTCAGGTGCGTCGGCGGCGTCTCGAGTCGTCATCGGGTCCGCATCCTTCGGGTCGGCCCGGCGGGGCAGCGGCTTGCTGGACACGAGGCCAGAGTGCCGGGCGCCGAGTGCGCAGCGGAATAGGCTGTTCTGCCGTGCTGCATAAGGAAACGGCCACTCGCCACGCCGTGGTGGCCCTCGCGGTCCCGGCCACCGTCGCGATGGACCTCGCGATCCCGGCCCAGGTGTTCGGCCACCTGGACCTGGCCGAGCATTACACGTTCACGCTGTGCACGGAGCAGCCTGGCTCGCTGCCCACCACCACCGGCTTCGCCTTGGAGGTGGCGCACGGGCTCGCCGCGCTGGATGCCGCTGACACCGTCGTCGTCCCCGGGTACGCCCCACTGGTCACACCCGCACCAGGGGTGCTCGACGCGCTGCGCGCGGCTGCCGACCGCGGCGTCAGACTGATGTCGGTGTGCACCGGAGCGTTCGCCCTCGCTGCCGCCGGGCTACTCGACGGTCAGCGGGCCACCACCCACTGGGAGGACGCGGGCGACCTCGCCGCCCGCCATCCGACGGTGCAGGTGGACCCGAACGTTCTCTACGTCGACGGGGAGCGGATCCTCACCAGCGCCGGAGTGTGCGCGGGGATCGACCTGTGTCTGCACATACTGCGGCGCGACCTCGGCAGTGCCGTCGCCACCCGCGTCGCCCGCCGGCTGGTGGTGGCGCCCCATCGCGCAGGCGGCCAAGCCCAGCTGTTACGCCGCCCGGTGCCCGGTCCAAAGCCCGGCTCTGGCGGTCCTGGCAGGCTGGCCGCGACCTGCGACTGGGCGCTGGAACGGCTCGCCGAGCCACTGTCCGTCGCTGATCTCGCCGGCCACGCTGGCTACGCGACGCGCACGTTCGCCCGGCGCTTCATCGCCGAGTACGGCGTCACGCCCAGGCAGTGGCTGCTCGCCCACCGGATCGCCGAGGCGCGGCTGCTGCTCGAGGTGACCGACCTGCCGGTGGATCGGATCGCCGCCCGTTGCGGACTGGGGACCGCCGCCAACCTGCGGATCCACCTCGCCCGCGACGCCGCCAACACGCCGTCCGCCTACCGCGCCTCCTACCAGGGCCGCCCGCGCCGAGCGAGTGGGCGTGCCGACGAACTCGCCCCGTAACAGCCGGGTCCAGACGAAGTACCGGCGTGGCGTGTTCGATGAGGCGATGCTCGACGCCTGCGAACGGACGATGCGCGGCGTGTGCGCCGACTTTGGCGCGACCCTTGCCGAGTTCACCGGCGAAGCGGACAGCGACACCGTATCAACGGCGGCAGGCTCACCCCTCATTCACGGGTTGTTCACCCTGGCCCGCACCTGGCGGCAGCGCCAAGTCATATCTTGGCCGATTTCGCTGACTTCGCAATACGAAAGCGCTGGTTCCATCTACCCAACGAGCCGGGGACAGCCCATCACGAGCTGGACTTCCGCGTCGGCGGGCACGAGTATCGCCCGCGGCACGGGCCTGACCCGCACAGAACAGTACGCGTTCCTCGCCTTCACGGATGACGGGCGGTCAGGGGCCATACCCGCCTGTCAAACCACCGCGGAAGCCTCATTGACCAGCCGGCAGACAGCCGGACGCCAATGGTCAAGTTCCGGTACCGCGACGCCGGCTCGCTTGGCGTTGTCGTCCCATCGACGCAACGCGATGGCGAGGTCGGCATGTGGCAGGCAAAGGAAGGCATCGACTTCTCTGCCAGTCATCGGGCCGCCTTGGACGCGTAGGCTTCGGGTGGAGGCTACGGACAGGCTGTTGGCGTAGGCGGGGTCGGTGGCCACGAGATAGCGCTTGGCTTTGACGTGCAGCGCGACCGGAGCGCCGATATCGGGGCCGAACCATCGGGTCAGGTAGCGTGCTCCGACGATTTCGTGATGGAGGTCTTCGGCGAGGAAATTGTGGTGCGCGTCGTGTTCGTCGAGGAGGAGATGGCCGATATCGTGCAGCAGCGCGGCGACCTGCGCGGCCTGGTCATAGCCGTCGGCTTCGGCGAGGGCGGCGGTTTGCCGGGCGTGTTCGAGTTGGGTGACGGTTTCGTCGTATTGACTTTGGCCAACGGCGGTGAGGTAGGCGAACAGTTCATCGCAGAACTCGTCCGCGCCAGTGAAGGTGCCGTGGAGGAGCCGGTCGGTATTCATGCAGATTCCTCGGCGCCCCGGGCGCTGACGTGGCTGTCGCCGGTGAAGTGGCCGATGAGGCTGATTCGGTCGGTGCCGGCGGCTAGGCGGTGCTGCTTTTCCTGGTAGTAGTGGTGGCGGTGGTCACCGTCGGAGGCTGCGTTGTAGGTGAGGTAGATGGCCCGGCGACGATGTGGTGAGGTGTTGACTCCGGAGCGGTGCGGGACGTACCAGTTGAACCAGAGCAACGACCCAGCGCGGACGGGGACGGGTTTCCAGAGGAGGGTCTCGGCGAGACTGGCGGGGATGCAGCCGACATCGTCGGTGGGGAGCGGCTCGTGGTGCATGCCTTCGACAACGTCCAGGCAGCCATTGTCGGTGGTGGAATCGTCGATAGCGATCATGCAGGTGATGGTGGACCGGACAAAGGGGTAGGCGGGCGCGTCCTGGTGTGGGGCGAACCCGGCGCCGCCGGGTTCCTTATAGTTGATCTTTTCTTTGTAGAGGACGGCGGGCTCGCCGAGCAACATGCTGGCAATGTCGAGCAGCGTGCCCCGGGTGAGCAAGGCACGCATGCCGTCATGGAAGGGCACGATGTTCTCGGTGCGGCACCGCACCGAGAATCCGTCCCCGGTGGTCTCGTCGTACTGCAGCAGACCGTCCTCGCGGCCCGGCAGGGCCTCGATCTCATCGACCCAGCGTCGCACCTCCCGCAGGCGCTCCGGGCCAAGGAAGCCGTCCATGAGAAGAACGCCACTGGCCTGCCAGGTCGTGAGGTCAAGGGAATCGGTCAGCAACGTGAGCCTCCGAGGAGCCGGTCAACCAGAACGTCTGTGTAACTCTTGTATCAAGAAGAGACGCTGTGATGCAACTTTGTTACAGCGACCGAGTCAAGATACGAGAGGCTTACCGAGAGGAAGTCCACGGCCACCGGTCTCGCTCCACATAAGATCGACATACAGGTAGACGGCGACGGCAACGAAGGCGAAGACCACGTACCCGCCGAGATGGATGAAGGTGGTGTTGGCCTCCAGGGTGCCGACGAGCAGCAGGACGAGGGCGACGTCGACCAGGCCGAGGAGCAGGGTGAAGCTCCAAGGTAGCCGTATGGTGACCAGAGTGAGCATGGCAATGGTGACCAGCCAGCAGATCAGCCAGATGGCTTGCGTGTGCACGATCTGGGCATCGGGGATGCCGTACCAGTTGTGCCCGAGTCCGAGGGCGAGTGCGGCGTAGCTGGCGTAGAAGCCGAAAAAAACGGCGAACAGGCTAGCCGAGGCATTTTGCCCGAGCGCGGCGGCCCAGACGGTAGCCAGCAGCAGCCCGATCGAGGTTGCGGCGAGGATGGTCGGGATGCCGGCGGCGGCGGCCTCGGCGGGCACGTAGCCGGCGTCGACCAAGCCGAGTCCGAGCGCGCCAGCGATGGTAATCGGGATGCCGACGATGCCGGGGTTGCCTCGCAGCGGGTTCGTGACCGGTGGGTCGGGCGGGGTTTCGGCCTCGGTCAGTAGCGGTACATGCGTTGCCACCGATGCGGGCGGGGCATCAACGGTCATGGCGGATCGCCTTTCTGTTCAGGGGATGACTGGGCGCGCGTGGGAGCCGTGGGGCGCGGGGCGCGCGGGCCAGCACGAAGGCGGGTTGCGGTGTGCCGGTGGATCAGGTCAGCTCTCGGCGGCGAGCAAATCTGCGTGGTGGAGTTGCGCGACGTCGGCGTGGGCACGCAGCCGCACCTTGAGGATGTTCTCGCCGTAGGTAGCGAGGATGGGGTTGTCCGGGTCAGCGCTGTGTCCGCCCGTTGCCTGGGCGGCAAGTTCGGCGGGCAGGTCGATGGGAGTGAGGGTGGCGTCCAGGCGCGGGTTGAAGAAGTAGATAACCGAGAATCGCCGCACGCCAGCGGGTGGGCTGATGACGCGGTGGACGGTGGCCTTGAGGTAGCCGTGGGTGGCGAGCTGCAGCATTTCGCCGAGATTGACGACCAGGGCGCCGGGCAGATGCGGGACGTCGAAGAAGCATCCGTCGCGCTCCACCTGCAGTCCACCGACGGCGTCTTGCAGGACGAAGGTGAGCAGCCCGAAGTCCCGGTGGGTGCCAACGCCTTGATGATCGCAGCCAGGTCCGGACGGAGGGTAGTGGATGGCTTTGATGGTGGCCTCGCCGAGGTCGATCTCCTCGCGCCGGTCGGCCCGACCGTTCGTGAGTTCACCACCCAGTGGGGTGTAGCCACGGAAGTGTGGCGACCGGGTCATCGCGATCGCCATTCGATCGGCTTCGGGCAGAGCGAAGAACGCTCGGGTGACCTCCTCGACCTCCCGGAACAGGGTGTCACCGATGCCGTGCCCCACCAGGTAGAAGAAACCCACGTCATGGCAGGTCTCGCGCAGTCGCTCAAGGAACCGGCTGCGCACCGCGGGATCAGTGCCAGGGTCGAACTCGCGCAGGTCGAGCACCGGCAGCGCCGCGTCGTGCTCGGTCGTGCTGTGGGTCGGGGTGGTGCTGGTCATGACCACAGTCGATCGCTGGCCAGTCGAGCGCCGGCGGTGAGGGATTCGAGTTTCGCCCAGGCCAGGCTCTCGTCGACGGCGAGGAAGGTGGCGAAGGACGCGAAGCCGCAGTCGGTTCCGGGGATGACGCGCTCGCGGCCGACGATGTCGGCGAAGCGGGTGATGCGCTGGGCGATGAGTTCGGGGTGTTCGACGTAGACGCTGGAGGTGTCGATGACACCCGGGATGAGGACCTTCTGCTCGGGAATCTTCGCGTCGGCCAGCACCTGCCATTCATGTGCGTGGCGGTGATTGGCGGCCTCGAATACCAGCCCATCGGCCTTGAGCTGAATGATCGTGTCCAGGATGACGTCCAGGCCGACGTCCTTGTGGTGCGGGCCCTGGTAGTTGCCCCAGCACAGGTGCACCCGCACCCTCGCCGGGTCGATATTGCGTAGCGCGTGGTTGATCGCCTCAACGTGCACGCGCAGCCGGTCCAGGAATCCCTGCTCGGACAGGTGCGCGTACTGGATGTGCCGACCCATCGCCAGATCCGGGGCGTCGATCTGCAGGACCAGCCCGGCTGCGGTGATCGCCTCGTACTCGGCCCTCATTCCTTCGGCCAACGCGAACAGGTACTCATCCAAACTGGCATAGAACTGGTTCGGAAGATAGAGCGCGATAACTCCAGGTGACGCGGCATTCATGAACCGCTCGGTCGGCTGACCCGATCCTGCCGAGATTGAGCTGACGCCGGCTGCGAAGTTGGCCAGATCGGTATCGAGCAAGGCGGTGCCGGTGTAGCTGATCGGACCGGTACAGGTCGGTGTCGCGGTCTCCAAGCCGGCCAGGGAACGTTCGGCCATGCCAGGGTAGTCGTCCAGATCAGCGATCGACAGGCCGCCGCCCTCGGGAACGGCAACGTCCACGTCGAAACCGGTGAGGCGTTCTTTGACGTAGGTGGCGTACCCGATCTTGCTCATTTCGCCATCGCTGATCACGTCCAGCCCGACCTGCGCCTGATGGCCGACGACCACGCCAACCGCGTCCGCGATCCGCTCGGGCAGGTACTCGGCGTCCGCGACCGAGAGGGTCTCCTGTTCCCGGGCCCGGATCAGCTCGGCCAGCCCGGCCGGTCGGGGCAGGCTGCCGGTGTGCGTGGTCAGGATGCGGTCGCTGCTGAGTTTCATGACAGTTCCTCCATCAAGTGGACTAAGCGGTACAGACGGTTCCGGACAGCACCGGCCACCCGGACAGCCTCGTCGAGGCCGCCCCCTGTGACTGCGGTGGCAGCGCGAGGCCGGGTGGGGTCATGGCGGTGACACTGACAGGCCAAGGGAAACTTTATCTAAACAACATCTTACTTCCGTAAGGAAATTACATACATAATGATGCGAAGGGTTGTAAATGATCTATTGTCGGAGACTAGACTCAGGCATGCAGATCATCGGCGCCGTGCTCACCATCCACGGCAACGCGCTCGCAGGGATCGCGGTAAGCGACGGGCGGACCTGGACATTCACTCGCGACGACGGCTCGTTCAGCCTCCGCACCGTGCCGGGGCGCCCGGTCTGGGCCCGGCGCCCCAACGGCTGGACGGGCCGCTGGTGGCAGCACCCGGCAGCGGGGGAGCCGGTGCTGTTTCAGCTGCACCCAAGCCGCACCGGCAGCGATCCACAACCACCCTCGGCTCCCTCAGGGGAGCTGCGATTCGCGCACATCACGGACACGCATGTCAGCGCGATCGACGGCGACCCGTCCCAGGCGGTCGAGCTCGCCGCCCGCTACGGCGACCAGACGGACACCACCAGCGGCCTGCACCACGCGCTGCGGACCGCAGCCGACCACGGCGCGGCATTCGCCGTGATCACCGGTGACCTCACCGACCACGGCACACCCGAAGAGTTCAGGCGCGTACTCGACTCCCTCGCCGCAGCGCCGCTGCCGGTAGAGATCGTGCCGGGTAACCACGACCATTACGGCCACCGCCACCAACCCCACCCCAGCGACACCCCCCACGGTGGCGGGTTTCTCGGCGCGGCTACCCTCACCCGCTACGAGCAGGCCATGGGCCCGCGCTGGTGGTCAGCTGACCTGGCCGGCGTGCACCTCCTCGCCCTGGACTGGTTCAGCGCCTGGTGCGCGATCGATGACACCGATCAGCAACGCTTCATAATCACCGATCTCGCCACCCGAACCCCCGGGCTGCCAGTCGTCGTGCTCACCCACGACCAGCCCGACCACGACACACTCGAACTGATCCGCTACAGTGCCGCACCCGACAGCCTCCTCGCCGTCCTGTCGGGACATTGGCATGCCGACGCGCAGCGCAACGTCGGCGGCTGTCACCTGCTCAGCACGCCCGCAGCCAGCTTCGGCGGACTGGACTGGTCACCACCGCAGCTCCGCCTCATCACCCTCACCCCCGGCTTGAGAACTATGGATCTACGGCACGACACGATCCCGGCGCTACCGAAACCGCCACGGTCACCGACCACGTCTCGCGCCGATGCCCCGGCCTCGCCCCGCACCACCAGCCACTCGATCGGCGCCCATCAACATCTGGGCACCCTCGCGACCATCGCCGGCACCGTCATCGCACCGAGCACCGACACCCACGGCGCAGGACACCTGACCCGCCTACACCCCTCCAACACCGGCAGTAACGACAGCCGAGTCGACGTGCTGTGGACGGTGCGCGCCGCAGACGACCCCATCACCGGCGTTCTCGCCGGCCATGACCAGATCCTGGCGTGCAGCCATGCGGGCACCCTCACCGCGCTCGCCCCAGCCACCGGCGCACCCCATTGGACCCGACACCTCCCACACCGGCAGCGACGCCGGCTGCTAGCCACCCCCATCCTCACCGCGGCGGGCCGGCTGATCGTCGGTGACGTCGGCGGCGTCACCTGCCTGGACCTCGACACCGGGGATATCGCCTGGCACCGCGACCAGCTCGGCCAGGTCGACACCCTGCTCACCTACGGAACCGGTCTGGCCACCGACCGCTTGGCCGTGCTGCCCCTCGGCGGCCCCACCCCGGGCCTGACCGCCCTGGACCTGCGCGACGGCACCATCACCTGGACCGATCCGCCCGGCACACCACCGCCCTCCAGCTCGCTGGTCGCCATTGACGGGACCGATGCGCTGCTGCTCCGTACCGCCGGACCCACCCTCGAGCGGCTGAACCTCTCCACCGGCCAGACTCGGTGGCGCACCACCCTGACCGGCCGCTTCTCCACAGCCGCTCCCCTGGTCACCGACGAGGCAATCGTGCTCGTCACCGGCGACGGCATCGCGCACCGGCTCGACCCGGATCACGGCGGCATCCTCGACCGCCAGCACCTGCACGGGCTGCGCCCCGCCTACGGTCCCTACCGGTCCACTGGTACCGGCGCGCCCACCACTGCCGTCCATACCCCACTCGGACCGATGATCGTGCTGCTCGATGGCAGTATCTGGCAACTGGACAGCCCCGCTGGTCCGCTGCTGGTCGGCGACGTCGCGGCGCCCGTCACCACCCAGCCTGTCCTGCTCGGATCGAACACCCTCGTCGTGCTCAGCACCGACGCGGTCGTTCACCTGCTCGACATCAACGCCACCGCAACCCGCCCCATGCTTGCCGGTCCGGCATCGCGGTCTGCCTCATGACCAGCGCCATCCGCAACCGAATTCTGGCACCTACCCGCGGGACCGCCACCCACCGTAGTCCCAGGCCTGATTTGATCCTAAGTTCCTGGGTATTAGACCAGGAGATGATCATTCCACACAGGGGGATGTGATTTAATGACGTCTGAGCCGAGGAGAACCTTGTCGGACGTTTCGTCGGACTACGCACTGGATGCCGGTTTCGATTCGCTACTGGGCACGCAACTGATCGATTTCAGTCCGACGGCGATGGTAATTATCGATCCGGATCTGCGGGTGCGACGGAGCAACCGGTCCTTTCGGGAAATATACGGCCTGTCTCCCGAGCAACTGGCGGGAACATCCATCCCCGAGCTGCTGCCGGATATGGACCCGCGGGTGTGGAAGCTTGCCCGGTGGGTCCTGGCCAGCGGTGAATCAGTTGAAGACACGGAGATCATCGGCAGGAGCGTGGCTTTCCCGCAGGAGGAACGCACCTGGCGCTTTTCGCACTTTCCGCTCCGGGACCGTGAGGGGGTGCCCGCGGCGGTTGGCGTGACGCTGGTCGATGTGACGGATCAGCGCCGTGCCGAGCGGAAGCATGCGGAAGCAGAGCGGCGACTGCGGCTGCTCACCCGGGCGAGCACACTCGTCGGGCGATCCCTGGAACTGGACGCCACACTGGCGAGTATAGCCGATTTTATGGTACCGGAATTCGCCGACACCTGCAGCGTGTACCTGCTCGACGAACCCCTTGACACAGACGCCCGACCGGAGCTGTTGGAATTGCGGCGCGCCATAAAAACACGCGTTTCCGGTCCGCCCCTGCAAAGTTGCGACATCCCGTTCTCAGCCGCCGGAGAGATCCTTTACTGCCACCGAAACTCTCCGATCTACCAAGCCTTTGCGTCGGGTCGCCCGTTTCACCACGCGGCCGACGATGAATCGTTGATCAGCGGATATCAGACTCCTGGATTCCTCGACTACTTCCGGCGGCTGCTGCTGCGTTGGGGGATCGCGGTGCCCCTGCTGGTGGGGCGCTACTTTCATGGGGTCATGGTTGTACATGTCGGCGTTTCCGGGCGTACCTACACCGACGACGACGTCGAGATGGCCGCCAACCTTGGTGGACGTATCTCAGCCGCCATCGCCAATGCCCGCGCGTACGCTCGCGAGCGGGAGGTTTCTGTCACGCTGCAGCGCAGCCTGCTTGCACCCGACATCCCGGCCGTGGCCGGAATGGACATCGCCTGGCGGTACGAGCCGGGCTCCCTTCCCGGCCGGTCGCCCTGCGCCGAGCCGGGTCCGCCGATCGACGCCGAGGTGGGCGGGGACTGGTTCGACCTCATCCCGCTCTCGGCGGGTCGGGTAGCTCTCGTCATCGGAGACGTGGCCGGCCGCGGTGTGACCGCCGCCGCCGTCATGGGTCAACTCCGCACCGCCAGCCGGGCGTTCGCCTCACTCGATCTGCCCGCCGACGACGTACTCACCCACCTGGACAACCTTGCCCAGACCATCGGGGCAGGGCCTGACGGTGCCTTGGCGAGCTGCGTCTACGCGATCTTTGAGCCCACCACCGCGACGATAGTCCTCGCCAACGCCGGCCACCCCCCTCCCGCCCTGCGTGATCCCGATGGCCGGGTCCGCCTCCTGACCGGCGGGGGCGGCGCGTTTCTCGGTATCGGCGGGCAAGTTTTCGTCCAGACCTGCTACCCGTTCCCCGTCGGGGCGACGCTCGCGCTCTACACCGACGGCCTCGTCGAGTCACGCGATATCGATATCTTCCAGGGAATCGGCCGGCTACAGCACGCTCTCGCGGACGCCGGCACCGCGGACGCCACCGCCGACCGGCTGATGCGCCTGGTCGATCAGGCCAATCGAGACGACGACGTGGCGCTCCTGCTCGTCCGGGCCGCCGCGGCCATCAACACTCGCACCCTTACCATCCCTCTCACCCTCGACCTCAGGGCCGTCGGACAGGCTCGCCACGCCGTCAACGCCGCGCTGCGTCGCTGGCAGCAGCCCGAAACCATCGAGACCGCGGAACTACTGGTGAGCGAGATCGTCACCAATGCGATCCGCTATTCCCGAGTCCCCGGCGAACTCGTGCTCCGCAGCGTCCCGACGGCCCTCTACATCGAGGTCTCCGACAGCGACAGTCACCTCCCCCGTGTCCTCCACCCCAACGAGCAGGAAGAACACGGTCGTGGCCTGATCCTCGTCGATGCACTCGCTGCCCGGTGGGGCACCCGCCCTACCCACTCCGGCAAGACGGTCTGGTGCCAACTCGACACCGGCACTGACACCGGCCCGGAAATCTTCACCTAGATCTCGTCCACGAACCCGCTGTCCCCAGGCGCGTGACGGCGCGTCGATGCATCCTCGGAAGCCCCGGGCCGAGCCCCGAGGTGGGACGCCGCATCGGCGGCGAAGCTCTCAGCCGGGCCGGTCGGACACCCTGACCTGCACTGTGTGGTCCCTGCCGTCTCGGTGGACGCCTAGCGTCACCATGTCACCCGGGGATACCTCGCGCAGCCTGGCGGAGAACTCCCCGGCGGAGGCGACCGACTTGCCGTTAAAGCTACGGATGACATCACCGGGTAGAACACCTGCCTTGCCCGCGGGCCCGCCGCGCACGACGGCCAGCACGAGCGCCCCGGCACGCACGTCCAGTCCGAGCCGCTCAGCGATCGCCGAGGTGAGGGTGGCGAGCTGGACGCCAACGAAGGCGTGCTTCACGGTCCCGGTGCGCAGCAACTGCTCAACGGCGTCAACCGCGGTCGCGGACGGTATCGCGAAGCCCAGCGACGAGGCTCCGGTCGACGGTGGGATGTAGGCCTCGTTGATGCCCACGACCCGGCCCTGGCTGTCCAGCAGCGCCCCGCCGGAGTTACCGGGCGAGATCGCCGCATCGGTCTGGATAAGGTCCACCAGCGGCCGCCCCTGCCCACCCTGCTGACCGGATACGGGCAGGTTCCGGTTCACGCCGGAGATGATCCCGGCGGTGACGCTGTTCTCGAATCCCAGCGGGCTGCCGATCGCCACCGCCAACTCGCCCACCTGGGGCAGATCCTTACGGAACGTCGCGGCGGGTAGGCCGGTCCGGTTCACCTTCACCACGGCGATGTCGCTGATCTCATCGGCGGCCTGTACCCGACCGGCCACCCGGCGGCCGTCGGCGAAGGCCACCTCGGCCTTTCCACCGGATACCTGGGCAATCACATGCTGGTTGGTGACGATGACACCGTCGGCGCGGTAGACGATGCCGCTGCCCAGCTCGTTCCCGACCAGGATGGTGACAACGGACGGCTCGACGTCGGAGACGATGCCCGCAACGGCGCCGAGCCCGGCTCTGTCCGCGGCGGCGGCCCGGTCCGCCGTCGGCGAGCCGGGCCCGCCGCCAGTACCGCAGCCGGTGGCGCCCACCAGCATCGCGGCAGCGGCGACGATCCCACTGATCCAGCCGGTCAACCGGCTCACGCTCCTGCCATACCCGCCAGAAGCTCCTGCCATACCCATCAGAACAGCCCGAACGCACAGCGGGCGGGGCCGGCGCACACAGCCCAGCGCATCGACCCGTCCGGCCCGGTGCTGTGGTCCGCCTCGCCGTACGCCGCGGTCATCGGACCCGGAACCGTTCGGCGTCCCGCTGCCGCACCGACAGGCCCAGGCCGCACCGCGACCGATCCGGGACCAGCGTCCCGTCCGGCCGCGCATCGAGGACCCCGTCGAACAGCAGATGTTCGACCCGGACGTGGTCGTGGAAGTACTCGAGGTGCCGCAGATGCCACACCGCGGTGCAGGCGTGCACGCTGACCTGCGGCGCACAGTGGGCGGACAGGTCGATCCCCCGCGCGTCGCACAGCGCCGCCGCCCGCAGGAACCCGCTGATGCCGCCGCAGCGGGTGACGTCCACCTGCAGGCAGTCGACAGCACCCGCGGCCAGCATCCGTTCCAGACCGGACAACGTGTAGCCGTACTCGCCGGCCGCGATGTCCATCCCCGCCGGGCCGCGGTCCCGCAGCAGCCGCAACCCCTCCAGGTCGTCGGAGCTGACCGGCTCCTCGAACCAGCGCACATCCTGCTCCGCGAAGATCTCCGCCAGCATCAACGCCTGCTTGCGGCTGTACGCCCCGTTCGCGTCCACATAGAGCTCGACGTCGGATCCGACTGCCCGCCGGGCCACAGCCACCCGCTTCCGGTCCTCCGCCGGGTCCCGGCCGACCTTCATCTTCACCCGCGGGATACCCGCCGCCGCCCAACCCGACAACTGATCGCAGAGCTGGCTGTCCGGATAGGACGTGAAGCCGCCACTGCCGTAGATCGGGACCCGGTCGTGCACCGCGTCCAGCGCCACCACCAGCGGGACACCGAGCAGCCGCGCCTTGAGATCCCACAGCGCTATGTCCACCGCCGAGATCGCCTCTGCGGCCATGCCGGGACGGCCGATGTTCCGCACCGCCGCCTGCATCGCCGACCAGCAGGCACCGACCCGCAACGCGTCCCGGCCAGTCACCACCGCCGCCAACTTTCCCGCGACGACATCCGCGGCAGCGAGATGGCAGTAGGTGTAGCCCAGACCGGCCTGGCCGCCGGTCCGGACCGTCACCACCACCAGGGTGACGGAACCCCACTCCAGCGTCCCGTCCGACTCGGGCTGCTCGGTCGGCACCAGGTAGGCGGCGACCTCCACGCTCTCAACCGCTGGCATGCCTGCTGTCTCCCCGAAACCGCGGCCCGCCACGCCTACCCGGTCGCCCAGGCTGCTGCCCCGGGACGGGGTGGGCGAGGTTGGCTTCCGTGGCCACGGAAGATCCGCCAGGCTCGCGGGGCTGGGCGGCCCTCCGGCACGAAATCCTCCTCCGAACGTTCACCTTGGCTGGCGAAGCCAGGAGACAACCTCGGCCCCCGCGACCCGCCGGTCACCTCAAGGCACCGGCGGCAGCCGCACCAGCCTTCGGCGGGACCGAGTCACCAGGGCGGTGCCGGCTCTGCCGGCGAGCGCCCAGGCGGTACTGCGAGACTTGCAGGCCAGTCTGATCAGCCAGATCCGGACAGGCTGGCTATGGCTGGCGGCAGCGCCGATGCTGGGCGGCTGCGCCCTCGGTCTGGCCGGGGCCGTCGCCCGCACCCCGCGCGGCCCGTCCCCTCGCCGCGGAGACCTCCTGCAGGGTTGGCTGCTCGGCCGCGAACGCTGACGCCGCGAACGCCGACGCCACCACGGAGTCGGCCAAGGCCAGCCGGCGGTGCCCGGGAACGGCCGCGGCGAAAGCGAGCATGCTCGCGGCATGCAGGCAGTCCGCAGCGACGCCAAGCCGGCCCGGCGGTAGCAGGCTCTGGACGAGATGGCGGGCTCCCAGCACCCGCACGGCTGCCGGCCGGGCGCGGCTGGAGGAGTGGCCGCCCGCGGCCCGCAGAACCAGCCCGGGCTGCGCCACCAGCAGGATCCCCCACCCGGTCCGCATGGCCCTGAGCGCCGCCCACCCGGTCCGACCGATCCGCCACATTGTTGGTCCCGCACATTGTTGGTCCCGCGGCTGGTTCCAGGCCGCGGGACACCGCCTCGGTTGCCACGATCCGTACCGTGGTCAGGTCCCCTGTTCGGACCGCTCCCGCTGCTCGTGGCCTTCGGCTTCCCTCTCGTGGGCCTGAGCCTGAGCCCGGGCCTCTTCCGCCTCGCGCTGCTCCCGGCCCTTCTCCTCCTGCTGCTGCCCCTCCTGCCGCAGCCCTTCGCTGCCGGTCACATCGGCTGCCGCTTTCTTGATCTTGCCTTTCGCCTCTTCGAATGCGCCCATGAGTGAGTGTTCCCTCCTGACTGACTTTTTTGGCAATCTTGGTGCCACCTACGGCGGCCGATCTGCACGGGCCGCCAAGGTAAGCGTTCCCACCTGGGCGGACGTTCTCCCCTACCGCTGGGATTCGTCAGGCAACCGAAAGATCAACAGGCTGGCCCGGCGCGCCCGTCGCCGGCCCCCTACCGGTGCCGGGGCATCCGGTCGGCCCCGACTCCCATGCCGGCCCCGACTCCCATGCCGGCCGCGGTGACCACGGCGGCCGCGGTGACCACGGCGGCGAGCACCCCGCGGCGGTGCTGGCTGAGCCAGAGTTCCGGGCTGTGGGCGTGGGCGCGGTCGTCGAAATCGCCGTGCGCGCCGTGGTCGCCGGGCACCGGGTAGAAGATGTTCTCGCCGAGCATCGGGTTGTGGTCGTCGGGTGCCTGCTGGCTGGCGTAGCCGGTGCGGGCGAGGTAGCGGTCCAGCAGGGCGGGCGCGATCCGGTTGCCAAGGATGGTGGCGACGGTGGAGACGCCGACCCACATGCTGCGCCGTGGGTGCTCGGCCGCGTGGACCACCGCACGCGCGCCCACCTCGGGCTGGTAGATCGGCGGGACGGGCCGCGGGTGGNGACGCAGCCGGGAGCACACCCAGTTGAACTGGACGGTGTTGAGCGCGGGCATGTGTACCATCACAACCCGCACGTTGCTGCCGTCGTGCAGCAGTTCGGTCAGCACCGACTCGGTGAAGCCGACGATGGCGTGCTTGGCGCCGCAGTAGGCCGACTGCAACGGGATACCGCGGAAGGCGAGGGCGGAACCCACCTGGATGATCACCCCGTGGTCACGTGCCATCATGTGCCGCAGCGCCGCACGGGTTCCGTTGACATGGCCCAGGTAGGTGGTGACTGTGGCGCGTTCGAACTCCTCCGGGGTGATCTGGGGAAAGGGAGCGAAGACGCTGGCCATCGCGTTGTTGACCCAGACGTCGACCGGCCCCAGCTCCGCGCGCGCCCGCTCGGCGGCCTCCTGCACGCCCGCGGCGTCGGCGACGTCCGCGGGCAGCGCGAGGCCGCGCCGGCCCGCCGCCGCCACGTCCGCTACCGCACCGGCCAGACCATCCTCGCCACGGGCCAGGACACCCACGTCGTAGCCGCGGCGCGCGAACTGCCGGACGATCGCCCGACCGAGCCCCGCCGAACCCCCGGTGACCACCACCACTCCGCGCCGGCCGCCCGGCTGGTCAGCTGATCTCCGCATCATCCCTCCGTCCAGTGCCGCGATACGTCCAGTGCCGGGATATTCAGTGGTCACGGATCCGCTGTCCCGCGGCGCGGGCGGCCAGGCCGCCTGCGGCCGCCGCGGCAACGCCGAGACCGGGCAATACCGCCAGCGACGCGGCCCGTGGCGACGAGGGCCGCTCGACAGCCTGCTCCGGCCGGGCTGCCGGCACGTCGCCGAACCGGGCCATGGCCACCACTTCGGCGAGATGGACGGCCTGCCGCCCACCGGCCTCGCCCTGCTCGATCTGTGTGCGGCAGCTGAAGCCGTCCGCCAAGACCAAGGCGCCGTCGGGCGCGTCGCGCAGGGCGGGAAACAGCACCCGCTCCCCGCAGGCCTGTGACACGTCGTAGTGGCCCCGCTCGAAGCCGAAGTTGCCCGCGAGTCCGCAGCAGCCCGAGTCCAGCACCCGCGGGTCCATCCCCATCTCGCGCATCAGCGCGGTGTCCGCGTTGAAACCCAGCACCGCGTGCTGGTGGCAGTGGGTCTGGACCATCGCGGGCCGGCCCAGCGACGGAGGTTGCCAGCCGGGCGTTCGGTCGTACAGCAGCTCGGCGAAGGTCAGGGTCTGCTGGCGCAGCCGGGAGACGTCGGGGTCGCGCGGGAACAGTTCCTCGGCGTCTGAGCGGAAGACCGCCGTACAGCTCGGTTCGAGCCCGACGATCGGCGTCCCGGCCCGCAGGTACGGATGCAGCAGCCGGGTCGTGCGCCGCAGCACCCGCTGCGCGGTGGCCAGCTGGCCCGTGGAGATCCAGGTCAGGCCGCAGCACACCGTCCCGCCGGGCGTCACGACCCGCCAGCCGGCGTCCTCCAACACCTCGATCGCCGCCTGCCCGATGTGCGGGTGGAAGCGGTTGGTAAAGGTGTCCGGCCAGAGCACCACCTCGCCCCGCCGGCCGGATCCTCGCGGCCCGCGCCGGGCGTACCAGGCCTGCAGGGACTCGGACGCGAACGGCGGGATGGCCCGTGCCCGGGCCACCCCGCCGGCGAGCTTCACCAGGTCGGTGAGCCCGGGCGCGGTCGCGAGCGCGTTCACCGTCCGGGGCGCCAGGGAAGCGAGCCTGGCGGCCAGCGGCAGCCATCCCATCGAGTAATGAGCCAGCGGCCGGATGCGCCCCGCATAGTGGTGGGCCAGAAACTCGGCCTTGTAGGTGGCCATGTCCACGTTCACCGGGCAGTCGCTCTTGCAGCCCTTGCAGGCCAGGCACAGGTCGAGCGCGTCGCGCACCGCTGTCGAGCGCCAGCCGTCGCGGATCGGCGAGTCCGGGTGGCCCGCCAGCATCTCGAACAGCAGCCGGGCTCGGCCCCGAGTCGAATGCTCCTCCTCCCGGGTGACCATGTAGGACGGGCACATCACACCGCCGCCCTCGCGGCGGCAGCGGCCGACCCCGACGCAGCGCAGCACCGCCCGGCTGAAACTGCCCCCGTCATGTGGGTAGCGGAAGAAGGTCTCCGTCTCGGCGGGTTCCCAGTCCGCGCCCAGCCGCAGTTTGTCGTCAATCGGATAGGGAGCCACGACCTTGCCGGGGTTCATCCGGTTCCCCGGATCGAAAATCGCCTTGAACTGACCGAACGCGCGGACGATGTCCGCGCCGAACATCTTCGGCAGCAGCTCGCCGCGCTGCTGGCCGTCGCCGTGCTCCCCGGACAGCGACCCACCATAGGAGGCGACCAGGTCCGCGGCCCGTTCCAAGAACTCCCGATAGCTGCCCACCCCAGAGGCGGTGACCAGGTCGAACGGGATCCGGCTGTGCACGCAGCCCTGCCCGAAATGGCCGTAGAGCGACGCCTCGGAGAACCCGAACTCGCCGTACAGCTTGCGTAGGTCGCGCAGGTAGTCGCCGAGCCGGTCCGGGCTGACCGCGCTGTCCTCGAACCCGGGCCAGGTATCCGGCAGGCCCGGCACCCGGGTAGTCGCGCCCAGTCCCGCCTCCCGCACCTCCCACAGCTCGGCCTCCCGGGCCGGGTCGTCGAAGAACGACGCCACCGGCGGATGCGGCGAGGAGCACAGGTCGTCCAGCATCGCCCGGGCCTTGCGGTCGGCCTCCTCGGTTGTCTGGCCGCCGAACTGCACGAGCAGCCAGCCGGCCGATCCCTCGGGCAGCAGCGCCAACGCCTCCGGGTACAGGTGCTTCTCCCGCTCGAAGTGGATCAGCCTGTCGTCCAGGCCCTCCAACGCGATCGGGTCGTGCGGCAGCACCCGCCGTACCGCGTCCCCGGCCGCGGCGATGTCCGGGTAGCCGAGCACGACCAGCGACTGTGCCGGCACCACCGGCACCAGTTCCAGCTCGGCCCGCAGCACCGTGACCAACGTCGACTCGCTGCCGACCAAGGCCCGCGCGACATGGAAGTGCTTTTCTGGCAGCAGGCTGTCCAGGTTGTAGCCGGACACCCGCCGCGGCACCTCCGGATAGCACCGCCGGATCTCGGCCAGATAGTGGTCCCGCAGCTCCCGCACCTGCCGGTACACCTGCGCCCGACGGCCTCCCGCACGCACGGTCTCGACATACTCATCGTCGGATGTCTCCCCCACCCACATCCGGGTCCCGTCATACAGCAGCACCTCCAGGCGGGCGATGTTGTCCACCACCTTGCCGGCCCGCTGTGCCGTCGACCCGCACGAGTTGTTCCCGATCATCCCGCCGAGGGTGCAGTGGTTGTGCGTGGCCGGCTCCGGCCCGAACCGCAGCCCATGCGGCGACAGCAGGTCGTTGAGATGGTCCAGTACAACGCCCGGCTCCACCACGCACCGCCGGCCATCCGGATCCACCGACAACAGCCCGGTGCAGTACTTCGACCAGTCAATCATCACCGCCGCGTTCGTCGACTCCCCCGCCAGGCTCGTCCCCCCACCCCGCGACAGCACCGGCGCGTCATGCTCCCGGCACACCGCGACCGCCTCGGCACCCGCCTCCACCGACCTCGGTACCACCACCCCGATCGGCACCTGCCGGAAATTGGACGCGTCCGTCGAATACGCCCCCCGGGTGCCGGCGTCGAACCGCACCTCACCATCCACCCGCGCCGCCAGATCCCGCTCCAACGCCGCCGCGCTCACACCACCAGAACGCATCGCCCGGACCCGCCGTACCGGGTCAGGAAGCCGGACCGCGGTCATATCGGCCGCCCCGCGCCCATTCCCGCGCCAGGCCTGATCCCCAGGTCGATCGGGAAGTCGCGCATACCCACCCCTCTCCTGCGAGCGTCCCGCACCGACTCTCCGTCAGGCACTCTCCGTCAGGCACTCTCCGTCAGGCACTCGACAGGCCACCGCCTCGGCCATTCCCGCACCGGCGACCGGCCAACCATCCGCCCCCACCCACGGCCGCTCCCGGCTACACGCCGTCCTTACGGGTCACCGGCATCGCCCGGGCGACGCCAGCCGCGGCCAGCCCACTCGATCGAGATTGGGCGCCCCTGGTAGCCGGCCGAGGCGGACCCCGTCCCAGGGGCGCGCGCCGGGGCGCTCACCTCGCGACGCAGCTGGTCCAGCCCGGCGGACAGCCGCCCGGCCAGGTCCGCCGTCGGCGGCACAAGGCTGGGATCCGTCGTCACCGAGAGGCAGAGTTCGTCCTGCCAGCCGAGTGCCCCCACCGCAAGCGGCACGCCTTCGGCGAGGGGGGACCAGCGGGTAGGTGTCGAGCAGTGGCAGGCCGACGAACTCCCGCGGGCCCGCCGCGCCTGGAAGGTTCGATACGATCATTCCAATATGCCGACCCTGATAGACGCTGCGAGCCGCGGGTCCGCGCAGCGGCGCCGGCAGGGCACCTATCACCCGCAGGGCCGCGCCGGCCGCGAGGATCCGCCCCGGGCGCCGCGCCCGCCGGCCACCGGCGGTAATCGCCCGCAACCGCCAGGACACTGGCATCGGGTCGAGCGGCAGGTCAAGCTGCACCGCCGTGGTCGCGTTACCCAGGTCGTCGCCGATGGCGGTGCCTGTCGTGCGCAGAGAGATCGGCGTGATGGCACGGACCGCCGCACCGCACGGCTGGCCCTGCTCGGCCAGCAGCTGGGCCAGCCTGTGCCACCATGGCGAGCAGGACGTCGGTCACGCGGGCGTTCGCGGCCCGCGCGACTGCCCGAACCTCGGGCAGTCGCAGCCGCACCATCCGCACCCGGCGAGCCGGTCCCGATCGCCCAGACCAGGGGAAGGGGGGCGCGGCTCCGTCCAGCCCGAGCCGCACCATGCCGGTGGTCACGGCCGCCCATCGCGCGGGCGCGGGCGAGGCGGACAGCGAATCCGGCCGCACGGCTCCGGGCTGCCGGGTCACCTCGCGGACATGCCAGGACAGGTCGATACTCCGGGCCAGTTCCCATCTGTAGCCGGACAACGGCCCCGGCGACACGACTCGTCGCAACATCGGGGGAATATCCGCCAGGCGCCGAGCGACATGGGCGCGGATGTCGGCGAGCGTGGGCGAGGAGCTGCCGGGGAGGAGTCTCAGAACCGCGACGCCCCCGACCTGCTGCGGGCTGCGGGGGCCTTCCACCTCGAGGAAGAAGGCATCGGTCGCGGGCATTCGGCGCCGTTCCCGCGGCTGGCTGTATCCCGGCCCCTCCGGACGAGCTCGCGCCCCCGCCCCGCCGGGGCCTGCAACTCACCTTCCTGATCATGATGGCTCCCATGGTGGCCGCCGGCCTCGTCGGTCTCCGGGCGCTACGCACCTATCCCCGAGACGTCACCACAGCCGCGCAGTACGAGGACCGCCACCACTGACCGCGGCAACCGCCAAGCATCCCCGATCGCACACCTCATCCATCAGCACACCCATCGGCGACGTTCACCGGCGGTGAGAAGGTGACGTCTGGGCAGTCACGGGAGGGGATGCAACGGGACATCTAGCCGTCCCGGTCAGCCTTTCCTGGCGGCGAGGCGGCGCTCCAAGCGGGTGACGCGGCAAGCGATGCGCGCCCGGTGCTCAGGCCGAGCCTGCTCGTACACGTCGCGCAGCATGAGGCGCAGCCGGGAGAGCACCCGTGGGGAGTCCTGCGCCCACCGGCTAATGTCGTCCACGCCGATCCGCAGGTAGTCCTCGAGATCGGGTTCCGGCACCACGAGCCGCGGCTGGCCGTCCCGGTCAGTATGGGCCCGGGGCGTCAGGTGCCGCGTGACAAGCCGGCGTAGCAGATCATGCACCTGATCGACCGCCGCCACCGCGGTCGTATGGTCGTTCATGGCTGGTGACAGGGCGCGTTCCGCGATATCGGCCAGCTGCCGGAAGCCGAACGCAATGTCCTGCTCCATGCTCCGCTCGATCTCGATATCCACCGCGTCAATCACGGCCTGCCGGTCGAGGTCTCCGCGGAGGCCGTCGGCGGGGCCATCGTGCACGGTGAACAGCGGCATCCCGGCAGCAACGAAATCACCGATCTTTGGCACGAGCACAACCAGACAATTAGCCTGCGAGGCAGCCCGAACCACCGGTCGGTCTCGCACCACGGCGATAATACCGTTCCGCGGGGCGCTTATGATCTTATATCTTGGGCTGCGCGCGCCCGTCGGCAGAGGTACCGAGGATACGGAGCCGACGCCATCGAAGCGGCGAGCGATGCATCGGCGGGTCTGCGTGCCGATCGAGGCCAAGATCTGCGACACCCGGACCGCATTGGTCACGTGGTGGATATAAGCGATGAAGAGCACAACGCTGATGAGTACCAGCAGAACCGACAGAGTGACAGCCGTCCGCGGCACAAACGACCGGGCCGTGTCCGCGCCGCGGACCGAGCGCAGGACCGCCAGCGCATAGACGAAAGTCGCAACGAAGACACCCAGTGCCAGTTGGGTGAGGCGATCCTGAAGGAAGGTCCGCAGCACCCGAGGCGAGAACTGGCCACTGGTCAGCTGCAGCGTCACGATCGTGATCGAGAACACCAGCGCGGTAAACGAGATCATGGAGGAGGCGACCGCGGACAACACGGATCGTGCACCGTCCGGCCCGCCGCTGAACAGGAACGGCAGCGCGGCGGACAGCCCCCGCTCATCCAGCCAGGGAACCGAAACGGCAAGACCAACCGCCAAGGCGGTACACAGGGCCGGAATCGTCCAGAAGCTGGTCCACAGCCGGCGCGCGCGGGACCGCCACATGCCTTGTTGCCGCGCGGACAGCATGGCCAGGAGATGCCCGTCAGCTGCCCGGCTGACCCGCAGGTGAGGCGCGCGTCGCGGCCGTCCCGAAGGACCACCCCCTCCGCGCAACGGATCTCCAGGGGGCCGACGGTCAGCGCCCGCGGCTCACCAGGCCCGGCAGGTCCCCTGAGGTACGCAGGCGACGGCACACCTCCAAACCATCCATGCCCGGCAACATCAGGTCGAGCAGAACGGCGTCCACCGGATGCGCGGCAACCTCCACCAGGGCCGCCTCGCCCGTAGCCGGCTATCGTCGCCCCGCCCAAGCCGTTACCATCGACCTTCCCACCCAGCAGATGAGCCACCCTTGCGGGTGCGGGTTGGCTCTCGGGATGCCGAGACACGACACGTCGAACGACACCGGCGGCCTGTCCCGGAGGCATCCGCGCCACGGACCGCCGGCTACCCCGTCAGGGTGCCTGGGCCGGTGCCGGGCAGGTCCTGCGATGCCGCCAGCTTTTCCACGTAGGCGCGGATAGTCGGATGATCGGTGAAGACCGAGGCCCGGACGTCCTGCTCCAGCTCGGCACCCAGCCGTGCCGCGATCTCGATCAGATTCAGCGAGTCCAGCCCCAGCGTGAAGAGGTTCTGATCCGGGTCCACCTGTGCCGCATCGTCCAGTCCGAGCATTTCCGCGACCTGATGTTGGATGAAATCGATGACAAGTGCGGGTCTCTCGGCGTCCCGTGCCGTCTCCACTCGGTCGCGCAGCGTCCCCTCCGCCGGCGCGGGGCCGGCATCGGTTCCTCCGGCAGTCGCCGGAAACGCGTGCTCGTCCGCCTCGACCCAGTAGCGCCTGCGCTGGAACGGGTAGGTCGGCAGGGGCACGCGCCGATGTCCCTGGCCAGCATGCAACGCCGACCAGTCGAGGCTGACGCCGCTTGTCCACAGGCGCCCCGCGGTCGCCAGCCACACGTGTCGGGCGTCGTCGTCGGGACGGGTGCCAGCGTCGGGACGGGTGCCGCGCGGGTCCATCTCCAATGGCACAACCTTCCGCCCGGATGATGTCTCGCGCCGACCGTCGAGCAGGAGGGCGAGACGTTCCTCGGCGTCGGGAGTCTCGTCACGCGGCCCGACCCAGCCCGCCGACGGCACCGGCGCACCCACGTCCAGCCAACCGTTGACTGCCGCGGACCACACGGGGTACCGGGGGGCCGCTGGCGTGAGGTTGCCGGCCGGCTCGCCGTGCGCCTGCGCCCAGGCCAGCCCGAGCGCGGACTCGAGGGGGAAGATCCCGGCGAGGCAGGCGGCGACCAGATCGCCCGAGCCGAACCCCACCAGCGCGCTCGGACGCACACCACATGCCGTCCAGAGCTCGGCGAGAGCGTACTGCCCGACGAAGGCGGCGACGGCGTCGCCATGCCGCGCACGCAACAACGACGCCGGGTCGGGTGTCCGCGGCCTCACCCCGAGAGTCTTGAGGGCCACCGCGCACCGGTCGACCGCGTCGCGGAACACAGCGACGTCGCGGTATACGGCGGCGTCGCGGTACAGGCCGGCGAGAGGGGTGTCGTCGCCGTTCTCCATAAGACGGTGCGCGAAAACGAAGACTACGTCGGCCTCGCCGTCGGCAACCTGCCCGGTGGACACGCGGTCGGGCTCCCCGAGCGCGAGCGTCAGTGCGGCGTCGTGGACGTCCCGGCACACCAGCGCCCGTCGGTACGCACGTGCCCGGCGTCCCACCGCGAGCGTGTACGCCACGTCGGCGAGGTCGAGCGTCTCGCGGTGCACGCGCAGATGACGCGCCAGATTCTCCGTTGCCTCCTCGAGCGCCGCGACCGAGCCGGCAGAGATCATCAGCAACTGCCAGCCGTCCGAAGGCGGCACCCCGGGCTCGCGTTCGCGGGGCGGCGGCTCCTCAAGAATCACATGGGCGTTCGTGCCGCCAATGCCGAACGAGCTCACGCCGGCACGTCGCGGGGCTGTGCCCGATGCCGGCCACTCCTGGGACTCCGTGGCGACGCGGAAGGGATTGGCGTCGAAGTCGATGTCGGGATTGGGTTTTTCGAAGTGCAGGCTCGGCACGATCCGCCGGTGTCGCAGCATCAGCGAGGTTTTGATCAGTCCGGCGATCCCGGAGGCCGCGTCCAGGTGGCCGATGTTGGTCTTGACCGAACCGATGGCGCACCGGGCGCCTGCCCCTGTCTGCCGCAGGAACACGTCCTGCCGCAGGAACACGTCGGTCAGGGCGGCGAGCTCGACCGGGTCCCCGAGCGGGGTGCCGGTACCGTGGGCCTCGACATAGGTGATCGTCTCGGCGGCGCAACCGGCAAGAGCCTGAGCCTCGGCGATCACGGCGGCCTGGCCCTGCACGCTGGGAGCCGTGTAGCCGGTCTTCGCGCCGCCGTCGTTGTTGACCGCGCTTCCCTTGATGACCGCGTGAATCCAGTCGCCGTCGGCGAGCGCGTCGGCCAACCGCTTCAGGACCACGATGCCGACACCGCTGCCGAGGATCGTGCCCTGCGCTCGGGCGTCGAAAGCCCGGCACCGGCCGTCCGGCGACAGGATCATTCCCTCCTGGAAAAGGTAGCCCTCGGCCTGTGGCACCTTGATATGGGCCGCTCCGGCCAACGCAAGATCGCACTCTCCGCCCAGCAGGCTCAGGCAGGCCAGATTGACGGCCACCAGCGAAGTGGAGCAGGCGGTGTTCACGTTCACCGCCGGGCCCCGCAGGTTCAGCTTGTAGGCCACGCGCGTCGCCAGGAAGTCCTTGTCGTTGCCTATCATCAGCCGGTAACGTTCCAGCGTCGACCCGTGGCGGAAACGGCCGGAGAGGTTGCGTAGAAGGTAGGTGTTCAGCCCGGCGCCGGCATAGATACCGATCGGTCCGGGGCAGGTGTCCGGGTTGTAACCGGCGTTCTCAAGCGCCGTGAGCGCGCATTCGAGGAAGTGCCGTTGCTGTGGGTCCAGGAGCTCCGCCTCCTCGCTCGTGATCCCGAAGACCTCGGCGTCGAACATCTCGATGTCGGCCAGTATCTGCCCGGCCCGCACATAGCGCGGGTCCGCCACGAGTGCGGGGCCGACGCCGGCTGCCAGCAGTTCGGCCTCGGTGAAGAAGGTGGTGGTCTCACGCCCGTCACACAGATTCTGCCAGAATTCCTCGACGGTATCGGCCCCGGGAAAACGGCACGCCATCCCGATAATAGCGATGTCGGAATCCCGGACGTCGTCTGGTCGTTCCATCGTCTCCCCCTTCAGCGCAGACTCTCAGTCGAGTCGGATGCCCATGTCCGCGGCCACGGTACGCAGGTCGAGGAAACTACGGGCGACATACCGGGCGGCGTCCTCGCCGGCATCAAGCTGCTTGAACACCTCGACGAGGGCCTCCTCGTGCGCGCCGGGGTCCCCCTCCCCTGCCGCGATCTCGAACACGATCGCCCTGAGTCGGTCCTCGACCTCGGCCACATCGACCGATCGGGGGAACTTGACACTGTAGGTGGACCGGTCGTAGTCCTTGTTTCGGTTGACCGCCCGCACATAACTCGACGCGTTCAGCTTGTAGAACATACAGCCCCAATTCCTGAACGAGTAGTAGTTGAGTAGCGGAAAAAGCGTGCAGTGGGTCTCGAATGGCGAGGATTCGTAAATTCCTTTCGCCTTCAGCTCCGCGACGATCCGGTCGGGGTCGTATTCGTCGCGTAGGGCGACGAAGGGAAAGACAATCTTCGGCAGCTCACGCTCGTCGGCGAACAGTAGTTCCTCCAGCCCGCCCGAGAAGAACTCGCCGGTCCGGTCCCGGCCGAAGATCTGGTAGAAGTTCTTAACGATCTTCCGGACGTTCGACTCCATCGTGAGCGTCTGTTGCGGGTCCGCGCACAGGATGATGTAGGGGATGTTGTTCCGCCACGCGTGCAGGATTGCCCGGATGACAAAGAATGACCGGCACGAGACACAGGGAAGTTTCTCGTCCAGGTACTTACCCGGCCGCTCCGGGACCGGTCGGTTGAACACCTCCCTCATCATGTCCTTTATCTTGTCGGACCGGTCGGTGACGAAGGTGGCCGGGATCCTCTCCTGGGCAAGCCGCATGTTCGCTGCGGCATGGCTGCTCTCGAAGGGAATTTCGAAGGTGTAGGAGACGACTCTTTTATGGTACTCGTTCACGAACTTGTCCAGCATGTACGTGCTGTCCTTGCCACCGCTGTACATCAGCAGGCAGTCGTAGGGACCACGCTCGTTCGGCCCGCTGTTCGCGAACTCCTCGTAGGTTCTGGACACGTAGGTGAAGTTCTCGAACATCTCGACCGCGACGTCGAGGCTACACAGGTTGCACACGCCATCATTGTCAAGTGATATTCCCGGATGACCAGCGTTCAGTGAACAGATCTTGCAGCGGACCATTCCTCACCTTCCCAGCCGAGTTTTCGAACGCGTCGCCGACGGGCCCGCCTCATGCGCCGGGTGCCTCATGCGCCGGGTGGCTGGCGGGAGCTGAGACCACCACGTCTGCGCCTGAGGCCCGCGAGTGCTGACCGGGAACGCCCCCCGGATTCTTCGGGTGCCCCAGCTCGTCCGGGAGGGTGTGGCGCGCCGGATCCGGCGTCACCGGACCGGCGTGGCGCAGCGGTGGACAAGTATGCCGCCAGTCCCCGGACAGTCGGATAGGCGAACATGTCGACCCGCGTAAGCGACTCGGACAGCTCCGCCTGAAGCCGGATCAGAACCTGCATGAGCAGCAACGAGTTACCGCCGGCGTCGAAGAAGTTCTCGTCGATTCCGACCTCCGGCACCCCCAGGACACCCCGCCAGATGCTGGCGACTGCCGCCTCGAGCTCGCTACGGGGCAGGACCCGCTCTCCGCCTGCGGGCGGGAGAACCTCAGGCGGCCCCGGTAGGGACCGACGATCGATCTTGCCGTTGGCTGTCAGCGGCAGACGTGTCACGGTCACGAACGCAGCCGGGATCATGTAGGGAGGTAGTCGGGTACGTAGGTACCGCCGGAGTTCCTCCGGCCGCGCGCCGAGGCCGGATTCGGCCGAGACGAGGTAGGCCACCAGCTGGCGGTTACCGGGGGCGATGTCGCGTGGGCAGACCACCGCCTCAGCGATGCCGTCATGCCGGCGCAGAGCTTCTTCGATCTCACCGGGTTCGATGCGATATCCGTGCAGCTTGACCTGGTTGTCGACCCTGTGGAGGTAGTCAATCCGGCCGTCGGGCAAGTGGCGCACGATGTCCCCGGTCCGGTACATGACGGCGGACTCGTCCGGTCCGAACGGGTCTCGGACGAACCTTTCCCGGGTGAGCTCCGGCTCGCCGAGATAGCCCGCGGCCACCCCGTCCCCACCGATGTACAGCTCGCCGGGTACCCCGGGCGGCACCGGCTGAAGCCATCTGTCGAGGACGTAAAACCGGGTATTGGCGATCGGTCGCCCGATCGTAACCTGCCGACCCGGCTCCACGCGGTCGACCGAGGACCAGATCGTCGTCTCGGTCGGGCCGTAGAGGTTCCACACCTTCGCAACCCGCGCGAGAAGGCCGTCAGCGAGGTCGCGAGGCAGCTGTTCGCCTCCGCACAGGGCCGTCAGGCCACGGTCACCCTCCCAGGCCGCGGCGATCAGCATCCGCCAGGTCGCCGGGGTCGCCTGCATGACCGTCGGGCGGCTCCGCTCGATCCGTCTCCGCAGTTCGAACCCGTCACTGGCGACATCGGCGGGTACCACCTCGACCTGCCCGCCTGTCACCAGCGGCAGGAGAAGCTCGAGGTAGGCGATGTCAAAGCAGACCGTGGTCACCGCCAGCAGGCGGTCGTACTCGGTAAATCCTGGAGTCCGCGCCATCGAGCACAGAAGGTTCGTCAGGGCCCGGTGGCCGACATCCACCCCCTTGGGCCGGCCGGTCGACCCCGACGTGTAGATTACATAAGCACGACCCTCCGGTGACCCTCGGTCATATTTTTCCTCGTCAGATTCCTCGTCATGTTCCTCGCCCGGACCGCCCCCGGCTGTCGCGATCACATCCCAGTACTGATCGAGCGTGACGACGGTCGCCGGGCAGTCCCGGACATCGGGCTCCAAACTCGTCCGGGTGAGCAGCAGTGTCGACCCCGAACTGGTGAGCATCTGAGTGATGCGGTCGGGTGGATACACCGGATCCAACGGCACAAAGGCCGCTCCGGATTTCATCACGCCGAGTACAGCGACAACAATTTCTTCCGACCGCTCGAGGTAGATGCCGACAAGGCTGCCGGGACCGATGCCGTGGCGACCGAGGAACGCGGCGAGGCGCGTCGACCGTCGATCAAGTTCGCCGTACGAGAGACTGCGATCAGAGCAGACGACGGCGGGTGCCTCGGGACGGCTACGTGCCTGCCGTATGAACAACTGATGCGCGCACAGGTCGCGCGGGTAGTCGGCGTCCGTGTCGTTCCAGGTGACAAGCACACGTTGCGTGTCCTCGGGCGACAATAGCGGGAGCTGGGTCAGATCGGCCGTCGCGGAGCCCGTGAGGGCCTCGAGGAACGCGACGAACATGGAGCGCATCGTGTCGGCCGCACCAGTTTGCAGGACGTTCTCGGCGATGAGCCAGCGGCATCCCTCACCGTCTCGCGGGATCTGCGCGAACAGCACGGTCGCGGACCGCGGCTCGGCAGCGACATCGAGATTGTCAACCAGCTCGACGGCGACCGGCATGCCGCGCTCGGCCCATGGCGCGCACGCACGTAGCTCCGCGTGACGAACCCCTAGGTCGCGGGGGTGGCCGCTACGCCCGCTGAACAGGCGGAGCTGCCTGGCCACCTCACGGCGGAACTCCAGGAAACCCCGGCTCTCGTTGAGCGAGGGCACCCGGAACGGCCGATGGCGGGCAAGCGGTATGCCATCCCCGCCCGAGGCGTCGGATTCGGCTTCCCACGACAGGTCGACGTCCGGACCGTCCGCACCGCTGAATCGAACCAGGAAGGCCAGCAGCACCGTGAGCAACCATTCGGACCTATCGCGCCCCCGGCCGTCACCATCCCGTGCGGCCATCTTCTCCTCCACGCCGGCGAGATCAGCGGGGACGGGGAATCGGATATCCCGGTACCGGTGCGGCGGATCCGCGACCGGATTACGGCGCGGGAGGTCGAGCGGCTCGACGGACATCAGGCGCCGTACCCAGTCGGTCTCGTGCTCGACAACTCCAGCCGGCTCCCCCGGCTCCCCCGGCTCCCCCGGCTCAACCGGCTCAACCGGTCCGACCGGCCCGGCCAGTCCCTTCGTCCGCCGGCCGGCCAGCTCCTCCGGGGCAAGTTTCGGAAGCGCACCGAGGGGGACCTCCGGGGCGGCAACCATCGCCTCCAACAACCGCCGAACCTGGGATCCCATCCGTTCTACCGTCTTGTCGGTGAAACGGCGGCGGTCATAACCGATCCTGAGGATGAGGCGGTGGTCGTGGTTCGCATAGAGAGTGAGCGGGTAATTCGTCTGCTCCTCCAGACGGAATTCCCGGTGCCGCCAGGAACCCCCCAGCGACCGCAGCCGGGTAGCAGGCAGGTAGTTCTCAAAGATGAGCAGACTCTCGAACATCGGGAGCGAGGCCGGAATATCACTCCAGGTGTGGATACGGGTCGGCGAGGTGTGCTCAAACTCTCGCAGCGCCAGCTGATGCCGTCGCAGCCGCTTCAGCAGCTCGATCACGGTCATCGTGCTCGGGGCGACGACGCGGAATGGCAGCGTATTGAGAAAGAGACCAAGCATGTCCTGGGCGCCGTCCAGGAATCCGCGACATGCCCGGGTTGTACCGAATACTACGTCATGGCGGCCACTGAGCTGTTGCAGGAGGACCGTCCACGCCGCCTGCACGACGTTATTAGCGGTTACCTGTTGCTCACGGACCAGGAGTTCCAGTGCCCTGGTCATCTCTTCCGAAAGCTCGGTCTCCACGGCCGTCAGGACGTTCTCACCGGGGTCGGGGACGCGGACCACGTCGACGACGAATGGCGTGGGCTCCGTAACACCAGCCAGATCGGCACGCCAGAACGACTCCGCTGCGACAAGGTCCTGCTCGGCCAGCCAGGCGACGTAGTCCCGGTACGGGCGCGGACGGGGACGCTCGGCCCGGCGCCCGACGAGCAGGTGATCGTACCGTTCGAAGAGTTCCGCGCTCACCATGAAAAGGGAGCGCCCGTCCATCAGTGCATGATGGGTCGTCCAGACGAACTCGTATTCATGATTATCCATGCGGAAGACCGCGAACCGCATCGGGGGCCCGGCCGCGAAATCGAAGGACCGGCGCTTGTCATCGTCGAGGTATTCGCGCAGGCTCTGTTGCCGAGTTGCGCTGTCCAACTGCCTCCAGTCCCGCGCGGGCAAGGACACATCGACATCACTGCTGACCACCTGGCTCGGACCGTCCGGATGGTCCAGCAGAAGCCTGGTCCGCAGCATCGGATGCCAGTCGAACAGGTCCCGCAGTGCCTGCTCGAACACCGCCAGATTCAGCTGCTCCCGCAACGTGAACAACTTCTGCAGAACGTAGAATCCCTCGCCGGGAGCGCTGCCACTGTGCAACAGCATTGCGTGCTGCACCGCCGACAGCGGAATCCTTTCCACGTCTCCGCCCGACCGCACGGCTCCCGACCCGAGGCGGCGCGCGCTCGTCGGCGCCACCGGACCTGGCGAGGTGCCGCGCCCTTCCGGGTTGTGCATATCGAGCCTCTCGTAACGTTGGGTCGACTTTTCCGACCGGAGGTCTGGCCCCACGGCGAGGCTATGTGGAAAGCCGACCTGGCCCAGACTACTGGAATTCGAAACGGCTTCCTCTCGTCGCCACGAGCAGGTCAACCTGCCGAGCACCACTTTCAACCGGTACTGTGGCCCACGCCACGAAGGTCGTCAACACTTATTACACAGCGCTATCGATTCATTCGAGATGGCGATCGAGCAGCACCGAACAGCGGCTTTATCCACCTTCATTCCGACGCCATTCCGACGCCATTCCGACCGATTCATTGGCCGTTCACCGCCCGGCCAGGAGGTACCGCTGAAATCCCGACAAGATTTTCGATGCGGACGCGCGAGAAGCGCCACTGAAAATATCCCACAGCCTTGACTCCGCGCCGACGAACTGCCCGCGCTCAGGGGTCAATGAGGCGTTCGATGCCGTCAAGGACACGGTCGAGGCCCCAGCTGAACTGCTCGGTGGTGACGTAGGCGGCCAGCACGTCAATCTGGCTGGCGGTGCGTGGGTAATGCTCGACGGGCACGGCAGCGAACGCGTCACGGCGGGCGGCGATCCGCTCCGCCTCGGTGGTTCCCGGCTCGTGCGGCTCGGCGGCCTCCAACGCGATGGCGCCCAGCACATACACGATCAGCAGATATGCGGACCGGGCCGCGTTCGCCGCCGGCACCCCGCCGTCGGCCAGCGCCGCGAGCAGCCGCTCGTTGAGCGCGAGCGCGTTGGGGCCGTCCATCGGGCCACCGAGTCGTCCTTCCGTCCTTCCATCGAGGCGGCACCGGCCTGGTCTGGACCTGGTTCGCGACCGGCTGGACCTACGCTCTGCTACTACCGCCGACGCTGCTGCTGCCCACGGCCCTCGGTCGCCGGGACGATCCCGTCCTGCGCGCCGCGACCTGGGTCGGCTCCGCCGCGATCGTGCTCGCGCTCGCCGGATTCCTGCGCTGGGTTTTCGTCGTGCCGCCGCTGGCACGGCAGTACATGGCCGGCGACACGACGACCCGAGCAGCCGTCGACGCCGCCTGGCTCGCACAACACCAGCTCGGCGGCGCCCTGCTTGGCGAGCACCTCGGCCAGACGCTCGCCATCGCCTGGTCGACGACGATCTCCGTGATCATCCTCCGCCGCCGTCTGCTTCCCGCCGCTGTGGGCATGCTGGGCCTGGTCGCAAGCGCCATCTACCTGCTCAACCAGGGCGACATCCTGACCACCGCGATCCCCGGGGTCCCCGCATGGGAATCGGCGGGCTTCCTCGGCTCCACACTCTGGTGGAGTATGGATCGCCACCCTCGGCTTCGCGCTCCTGCGCCGGCATCCACCCAGCCGACCCCGCAGAACCGGCTCTGCCCCGCGGCCAGCCGCTGCCGGGCTGCCGGGCTGCCGGGCTGCCGGTTCAGCCTTGAGTAATTCAAGATCGGCATCGGGGTCTGTCGCATCCGCGACAGACCCCGACGAGGTCGAGATGGGACCGGTCAGGCGACGATGTCGACCGGCGTGCCCAGGGGCAGCATGCCCGCCAACCAGGTGATGTCGCTGTTACTCAGGCGGATGCAGCCGTGGCTGACGTCACGCCCCAGCGTGTGGGGCTGGTCGGTGCCATGCAGACCGATAATCGGAGCATGGCCTTCGAAGGAGGCCAGTGAGGTGGAGAAGCCCGAGAGGCCGAAGGCGAAGGGCCCGTAGGGTCCGGTCGGATTCCGCGGCCGCAGCAGTTCGGTCAGGTAGTACCGCCCCCCGGGGGTCGGCGTGTCCGTGGTTCCGACCGCCACCACGAACAGGGATATGAGCGTGTTCCCGCGATACAGCCGCAACTGGTGGGCTCCGCGGACGACCTGCAGGTGATAGGCGGTGGTGCTGGCGCGGACCTGGTCGTCCCTGATCCATCCGCGGCTGCCGTTGGGCCATATCGGCAGCAGGACCTGCCACCATCCGGGCAGTCTCGCCGTGACGAGAAAGACCCGTGGCGCGCCCGCCTCATTCGGGTTACTCAGCCGCGACGCGGGCCAGGTGGACATGGGCGTTGGGTAGACGTCCACGCCGGCGACGGTCGCGGTCAGAATCGTGTTCACCGCCTCCGGCTCGGCCGCCGCGCCGCGAGAAGACCTGGCGGTTACCGAAGACCTGGGGATGGCCGAAGACATACCGGTGGCCGAAGAGCCGGCGCCGATGCCCTCACCACCGACCGCGCAGGCGGCCGGGAACAGCAGCCCGCACACGGCGACCATCAGCGCGGCCGACGCGCGCGGCGCCGACAAGCCGGCGGGTGGTCGAGGCCGCCGGGTGCCCGCGTCCGTCACCTCTGTCATCCCATAGAGCCGGTCATCCCGTGAAGGGGACGGTGTTCGTCGTGATCGGCGTCGCCGGTACCGTCGTGCCGGTACTGGTGCCGGTGCCGCCCTGCTGCCCGGGCGAGCCCTGTGGTGTCGTGCCGCTGGTTACGGGTGATGTCGAGCCCGTCTCCTGGGCCGGGGCTTCTCCCGTTCCGGGAGCCTTCGCGGTACCGGGGATCTGTCCGCCACCGGTCGACTCCCCAGTACCGGGAGTCTGTCCGCCAGCAGAGGCCTGTCCGCCACCAGAGGCCTGTCCGCCACCAGAGGCCTGTCCGCCACCAGAGGCCTGCGGGTACGAGGGCGCCTCGCCCCGCGTGCCCGGCACGATACCGGCTCCCGGGGCGACGGGGCCGGTGCCGGTAGGACCGGTGCCGGTAGGACCGGTGCCGGTAAGGCCGGTAGTGGTGGCCGCGGTCGACGGGCCCTGTCCGCTGGCCGGCACCGGCCGACCGTGGGTCGACACACCGATCGTCGGCAGCTGGGGTGAGGGGTTCCACGACTGGTCGAACACGCGGGCCACGACGAGGGAGGAATGCGTGTCCAAGGTGCGCGAGGCACCCGCCGCCAGCACCCCGTTGCCGCCCCGCCCCTCCTTCGAGAACCAGCCGAAGGCGACCGGATGATCGGTGACGTTCTTCAGCGTCCACGAGACCATGCCGTGCCCGCCTGCCGATCGCAGGTCGAGCGACCGCAGGTGGCTCTGGATCCGGTTGATGTCGGCCGCCCCGATCGAGTAGGCGCGGAACAACGGGTTGATCTGCGCGACGATATGAGGCGGGGTCGGGTTGACGACGACGTTGTCGATACTCACGTCGAGATCTGGCCGCAGGGCGAAGCCGCCCGGGAGCGTGACCTGACTGGAACCGGGCACCCCGTCGGGGAACGCGGCACCGGCTGGACCGGCCACGGCGGCGGCCAGGGCGCCGGCAGCACCGACGGCGGCAAAATACATTTTTCGCGAGCGCATGGCGGGACGCCCCTTCCCTGCGTAATTTATCGGCGTACGTGTACGTTGAATCGCCCTGGCGACAGTACTCTGCGACGTCCTCGTGCTACCCCGCACGATCTCACCAGGTACCCCGTCCGGGCTAACACGGCGGCGGGAACCGGGCGCGGACGGTCCGTCCGTGCCGTGTGTGCAGAGGATTTTTTCGTACCCACCAGGAGGCGCCGGCGAAAGTTGTTCGGCCGGTATCTTCCGACTCACCTGTCCTCACCAGGACAGGTGAGGACGGCGATACGATTATGTCGGGCTCTCCGAACGGGCCAGGTACGCGGATGTGGTGTGCAGGACGATGGCCGCCAGCGCGCCGGAATGGTGGGTGCGGTAAACGAGGTCGGCCTGGGCCGGGTCCACCCGGCACCGCCAGAACCAGGAGGGTGATAAGGAGGGCTACGCAGAACTCGGGGAATAGAAATAGAGCGCCCAGATCACGGAGAATTCCGTCCGACGGGTCGGGAGCGGACGCCGGTGGTCGGTGTGCAGTACTCGCCAGACCCTGGAGTTGGCGACGGCCCGGGTTGTGCCCGGTCAGGTGCTGTTCTCCCGAGTACAGTTCCGGATCGGAACTGTACGACCGACACGGCAGCAGGGACCCGTCCGCCACGGTGGCCGTCCCCCGAACTCGGCCGCGATGCGGTCGATGCTCAGCGGGTGAGTCGCAGTACGCGTCGGGTGCGGGGAACGGCCCGGTTGGCGGCGGGACGCTGGTCATGATCGGGTGCCTTCGGCGGGATGGGCCTGGCCCCGGCGGTCGCGTCGAAGCCACTCAGGCGCTCAGGCACTCAGCCGCTCCTTGACGTAGGTGGCATAGACGATCTTGATCATCTCGCCATCGTTGCCGACGTCGATGCCGACCTCGGCATGGCGGCGCACCGCCTCGGCGGCCGCCTGGCGGATGGTTCCCGGCAGCCGCTGTGCCCGCTCCGGGGTCGGGTCGTGATGCTCCCGCTGGAGCACCTCTTCGGCCAGCATCCTGGGCACGGCAGGCTGCCGACGTGGGCGGTCACGATGCGGTCGGTGCTCAGCTTCATATCTCTCCTCGCTTACGGCAGACGGTCAACGGGCTCAGCGGGGGCAGGGCTGAGAGACGGAGACAGAAGGAAACATCCTCTTAACGGAATGCATTAGATGGATAGAATTTTCATACAGTATGATTTCTACCAAAGGAACAGATCTTCATCCGGCCCATGCGGCAGATGACAGCGCACCACCGGCAAGCTGGAAGCCGAAAAGCGCGAGGATGGTGACGACGTTGGGAGAGACCATGACCGGACCGACGGCCGTCGAGACGATCGACGAGCCCGCCCAACCCACCCCCGGGCCGGGCGGCACCATCGCGCACCTACGCGCCTGCCTGCCGACTCTCACTCCCAGCGGTCGCAAGATCGGCCAGCTGATCCTCGACGACCCGAGGGAGATCGTTCACCTCACCGTCACCGATCTCGCCGACCGGACCGGCACCTCCGTCGCGACCGTGGTCCGGTTCTGTCAGGATCTCGGCCTCAAGGGCTTCGCCGACCTCAAAATTCGTCTCGCCGGCGAAGCGATTCCTCCCGAACGCGGCCTCCACGAGGCCGTCACCCACGCCGACTCCCCTGCCACCATCCTGGAAAAGATCCTCCACAGCACCGAGTCGGCCCTGTCCGAGACCACCCGCACCGTCGACCGCGCGGCATTCACCCGCGCGGTCGACGCCCTGCAATGCGCTGACCGGGTCCTGCTCATCGGCGCGGGGACGTCCGCCCCGCTCGCCCAGGACGCCGCCTACCGCTTCCGCACTCTCGGCCTGCTCGCCGAAGCCCCCGCCGACGCCCACGTCCAACACGTGGCCGCGCGCCTGCTGCCTCCCGCCTCCGCCTGCCTGGCCATCAGCCACACCGGGCAGACCCGCGAAACCCTGGCCGGCGCCGCCGCGGCGCGCGCGGCAGGGGCCACGACCATAGCCCTCACCAGCTTCTTCCGATCCCCCCTGACGAGGCTGGCCGACGTAGCCCTCGTCGCCGGCAGCAGCGAAACAAACTATCGAGTCGAGGCCATGAGCAGCCGCATCATCCACGCGACGGTCCTCGACGCCCTGTTCGTGGCCGTCCACCTCGCGCAACCCGACCGCGCCCAGAAAGCCCAGGAACTCACCGCCGAGGTACTCACCGAACACCGGATCTGACACCCGAGATCACGGAGGTGAACCCGCGGAGGGTGACGGCGAGGGTGGCCATGGCGAGGGTGGCCATCTCCCGGTCCGGTACGGCGGTGATCTGATCGTTCTCGTTGACCGGAAAACGGTCCAGCGGTTGGCTGGTTATACACGGTCGAGACGGCCAGCGAGACGGCCAGCGAGACGGCCACGGCAGGCCGGCGGCGGTAGCGGCGGTCCTCTCACCCCGCGCTGACCGCACGAACTACGCAGACCGTGTAAACCGTGCGCCGGCCTCCCACCGCACCCGCTCCTGCGGTGACCACGATCCTTCGACTGGCCTTCGGCCGGCGAATCTGGGACCTGACCTCGTGAACGCTCGTGAGTGTTGGCGGTCATCACGTTCGCCGGCCGTGTTGTCCTCGACCGGGCACCCAGCGTCCTCGACAGGGCACCCCGCCGGTTGGCCTTCCCCTGGTAGGACACTTACGAGGAGACCTACGCGGAGCCCTCATTCAGGACCGGCCTCGGCGGGTTGATCACGTGCTACTTCTCCGTTCGGGCCAACCCGACGGGCACCGTGTTCAGGTGGACGAAGGACGACCGGCGTGAAGGCGTTGCGGGCGTACCGGTTCGCGCTCGACCCGAACAACAACCAGCGTGCCGGCCGACGACCGGCATGTGAAGCTGCCCCGGATCGGCCGGGTGAAGGTCCGCGAGCCGATGGGCGCGCTGACCGGGCGGCTGGCGAATGGTCGGGCCCGCCTCCTAGGCGCCACGGTGTCGCGCACGGCCTGCCGCTGGTTCGTATCGTTCACCGTCGAGGTCGAGCGGGAGGTTCCCACCGGCCCGTCACGGCGGCAGCGTGCCGCCGTGACGGTCGGTGTCGACCTCGGGGTGCGCCACCTCGCCGTCCTGTCGACCGGTGAGACCGTGGCGAACCCGAAGCCGCTGGCCCGGTCGCTGCGGAAGCTGCGCCGCGACGGGCCGCACAAGCTCACCACCCGGCTCGCGACGTCCCACGAAACGATCGTGGTGGAAGACCTGCCCGTGGCCGGAATGGTCCGTAACCGCCGCCTCGCCCGTGCCGTGTCCGATACCGGCATGGCCGAGGTCCGCCGCCAGCTCGCCTACAAAACCCTCTGGTACGGATCGACCCTGGTGGTCGCGGACCGCTGGTACCCCTCGAGCAAGACCTGTTCCGGCTGTGGCGGGCGAAACCCAAACCTGACCCTGCCGGACCGCATCTTCACCTGCCCGTCCTGCGGGCTGGTGGCCGACCGCGACGCCAACGCCGCGGTCAACCTGCGTCACCTCGTCGCCGCCAGTACGTCGGAGACGATAAACGCCCGTGGAGCCGACCGTAAGACCCACCCTGGTGGGCGGGTGGCTGTGAAGCGGGAACCCGGCACGGCCATGGCCGGGAAGAGCGTCACCCGCACCACCGAGGTGGCATCCGGCGGGAAGTACGGCGGGACACGGCGGGACACGGAGGGACACGGAGGGCGTCCCGGTCGGCGTGAAATCCTTCACGCGGCACGGAAGGGCGCGACACGTGATTCCCGTCGCGATCGCCTTGCCGGGTCTGCCGTAGACCATGACGGCGAGCTTCCGAAAAAGCGCCGTGACCACGCTCGGCGTGAACGCCCCGCCCACCAACTGACACAATTGGGTAGTCAGATCACGGCCCGCTGCTGCGCCCCGGAGGGCACGAATGAGGGCACGAATGAGCCGGCCCTCCCAATCCTTCCGGTAAAGTCGGACGGGACCCGGACCCGGACGCGGAGCGTGAAAAGCGGAGCGTGAAAAGCGGCCAGAACCGTTGAGGAATGCCGCCGAACCCGGCGGGCCGTCATGGCCGGGACCGTCACGGATTCCCCGCGCAGGGGGCATCATTGCCGGCTCACAAGTGGTTGCAAGAGGTTTCAGGCGTCCGGCCGACGGCTTCCTCCGATGCCACCCGACTCCGCCTCGAGCCGTTACCCGAACAAGCCAGCCGCAGGGGCGGCGGCGGCGGCTTTCCCTCGCATCCACCAACGATTCGATAGGCATCAGCAGCACTCCATCGCCGCACCGGTCAGTCATGACGGCCCTGAAGCCGCGCCCCGGCCGGTTTCCGGAGTGCCCTGGGAAGGAGAATCCATGGCGGATCCCGTGGTGACCGACGTCGGGACGTCGGCACGCAAGATCGACCGCGAAGACCCGAACGGCGGATGCCCGGTCGTACAGGGCGCCGACGGCGTATGGCGGATCAGCGGGTACGCCGCCGGGCAGGCGGTGCTGCGCAGCTTGGAAACCAAGCAGGCCGGCCTCGGTATCGACGCATCTAAGGCGATTCCCAAGCGGATCCGCCGACCGGTGCTGCACAGCGACGGCCCCGAGCACCGGGAACGCCGCCGGCTGACCGCACGATTCTTCACTCTACGCAGGGTCGACGAGCACTACCGCGAGCTGATGCACCGCGTCGCCGACGAGCAGATCGACCGGTTGCGCCGCGAGCGGAGCGTCGACCTGTCCGAGCTCAGCTTCGCCCTCGCCGTCGAGGTCGCCGCCGCGGTGATCGGCCTCACCAACAGCCGCCCCGGCATGGCCGCCCGCCTGGAACGGTTCGCCCAGGGAGACCTCGGACCGCCGAATGTCACCAGCATCCGCGGCATCAGGCAGTTCATCCGGCAGAACCGCCACGCCCTCGCCTTCTACCTCGCCGACGTGCGCCCCGCGGTACGCGCCCGCCGTCGGCGACGCACGGATGACCTCATCTCACACATGATCGACCAAGGCTGCACCAATGCCGAAATCTTCGCCGAGTGCGTCACCTTCGCACCCGCAGGAATGATCACCACCCGGGAGTTCATCAACGTCGCCGC
Organism: Frankia sp. BMG5.23; assembly: GCF_000685765.2. NCBI lineage: Bacteria > Bacillati > Actinomycetota > Actinomycetes > Frankiales > Frankiaceae > Frankia > Frankia sp. BMG5.23. The sequence goes on along the minus strand of NZ_JDWE01000021.1, from coordinate 5,984 downwards.
CTGGCACCTGTTCACCGACGACACACTGCGCGCCCGCTACCACGACGCTGACCAGACCGAACGGATCGCGATCCTGCACGAGTTCCTGCGCTTGGAACCGGTCATCTCCACTCTCAAACGGCGCACGACGGCCGACATCCAGCTACCGGGCCCGCACGGCCCGCTAACGATCCCAGCCGGCGCCCAGATCGACATCGCGGTGAGCAGCACCAACATCGACACGCAGGCCATCGGCGCCGACCCGTACACAGTCCGCCCCGCCCGCCCGATCGGCGACGGCGTGAGTCCGGCGGGGCTGAGCTTCGGCGACGGCCCCCACAAATGCCCCGGCGCACACGTCGCCATCCACGAAACCGACATCTTCCTGCACAAGCTGTTCATGCTCGACGGCCTGCACATGGCCAGCCCACCCCAGGTCACCCTCCGGGACGAGATCGCGGCCTACGAGCTGCGCGGCCTCGTCGTCACGCTCGACTGAATCGTCGCGCTCGGTTGACCCGGCCCCACACGCCCGGCGCCGGGCACCAGGCACCGGATTCGCGTCGTCGCCGACGATGAACCTGAGGCGTCACGACACTCCCGGATCCATCACTCCCGGACCCATCGGCTGGGCCTGGCCGTTACGGATCTCCGCGCGGGCGTGCGCGACGAGCTCCTGGACGTCCCGTTCCACCTCGTCGGGGTCAAGCCCGAGCGCCCGCCCGATGTGGACCGACCACACCTCGGACCGCAGGTTGGTCTCGAAGTCGAGTTCGGCACGGAGGTTCTGCCGGGCGGCCTCACGGTTCTGGCTGACCATCACGAACGTCGATAGGAAGATCGCCTCCAAGCTGACGATCATCGTCAGGAGGCCGAACGGGTAGCGGTCGAAGACGGCGCCCTCGCCGAACACGCCCTCGTTCAACAGGATCCAGCCGCCGAACCAGACCGCATGCAGGTAGACGAAGGGCAGCGATCCCGCGAAGGAGGTGATCAGATCCGCCCCGCGGTCCTGCGAGGTGCGCATCCGGGCGAAGGCGATCCGCTCGTTGGAAATACGCGGATGCGGGCGGCCACCCGCTTCGGCGTGACGGGGTCGGCCATGGGTGTCGGCGGAGGAACTCATGCCTTCATGCTGATATGCACCCGGATGCGTTCCCGCGCCGGCCCGCTCCTGGTGACGCTCCATCGCCTCCAGCCGCCTGGCGATCGGAATCCAGGAATTCCTCACCTGCATCCGCGCGGTCAGCCGGCGGCCCGCGGGACACTGGGCCGATGCCGCGTCCCTTCCAACAGATCGATGTCTTCTCAAGATCCCCGTATCAGGGCAATCCGGTAGCCGTCGTGCTCGACGGATCGGGACTCGACCCGGAGGAGATGCAGCGGTTCGCCCGGTGGACGAACCTCTCGGAGACTACCTTCATCCTGCCGCCCACCTCATCGGACGCCGACTACCGGGTCCGGATCTTCACACCCGGTGCCGAGCTGGCCTTCGCAGGGCATCCCACGCTGGGTACCTGCCACGCCTGGCTGACCACCCGGCCTCCGGCCGAACGGGGCGATGTGGTCGTTCAGGAGTGTGGTGCCGGGCTCGTTCCCGTCCGGCGGACCGCGGACGGACTCGCGTTCGCCGCACCCCCGCTGCGACGCTCGGGGCCGGTTAAGGAGGCCCTCGTCCAGCGCATCGGCACGGCGCTGGGCATCGCCCGCGATGACATCGTGGCCGCCGAGTGGGCGGATAACGGGCCGGGATGGATTGCTGTTCTACTCGACAGCGCCGAGGCGGTCCTCGCGTTGCAACCGGGCATCGTCGACCTGCATCTCGGCGTGCTCGGCCCGTATCCGCCCGAGTCGACCGAGACGTTCGAAGTTCGGGCCTTCTTCCCCGTGAACGGCACGACGAGGGAGGATCCGGTAACCGGAAGCCTCAACGCGTCCGTCGCCCAATGGCTGCTCCGGACCGGGCGAGCGAGCGCACCCTACACGGTGAGCCAGGGAACACTGCTCCACCGGACCGGACGGGTGCACATCTCCGCTGATGCGGACGGCACGGTCTGGATCGGCGGCGACACGATCACCTGCGTGTCCGGCTTCGTCGAGCTATAGGTTCCGTTTGTAAACGAACCGACCTGCGCTGGCATACCGGCGCAGGTCGGCGAGCTGGGCGTCGTTCCGGGTCAAGAGCGAACCCGATACGCCTGGAGGACCCTCACGGGCTTCCTCGACGGCGGCTGCGACCGCGCGCCGGACCCGGTCCGCGGCGGCCTCCCGACCATACAGCCGGAAGCACAGCGACGTCAGGATCTCGGTCACGTCCCCGACCAGATCGTCATCCACCCCGGCGGGGTCCTCATCCACCCCGGCGGGGTCGACGACCAGCAGCCGGCGGCCGGACGCGGCAAGGTCGGCGTCGACATACTCGACGCCGAACCGGCCGAACCGGTCGCGATACTCGACAACGATCGTGGCTACCTGCGTGCCGCGTAGCAGGGCATGGCCCACTATAGCCTGCCAAAGTACATTATTAAGCGCTGAGTCGTGCAAACTAAAGTACACCCTATGGAACGCGAACTAAGTGACGGAACGGTCGAAGGCATCGCCATCAACCCCGAAACAGGCGAAGAACACCCGTTCCTGCGTCGCCCAGGCCGACGCACACGGGCCGTGGTCTATCCGCCCTTTCGGTCCTACGGCGTCGAGGTTCGGTCAGGGACGCGGCCGATCTGGCTCTATCTGCGGCTATCGAAGTACCACCGGGATGGCGCTGATGCGATCGAGCGTCACCGCATCGACCTCACGCGGCTACTGGCCGGCCACGTGGGGCGATGGAAAATCGCTGGTGGTCGGCCGGTCGACGTCGGGCTGCCTTGGTGCCGTAGGTGGAGCCCGTCTTCTAGTGTGACGTGGGGATCTTCAGGCACGTGGGACTGCTGCTTCGAGCGCGACCTTTAGACTCTTTGATCATCTGATCCCCCCGGTCGGCCGCCTGGTCTGTCTCGATGTATGAGGGGGTCTGGTGGAGCGGCAGGTGGCGCGGNGCGCCGGTCTGGACGTGCACAAGGACGAGATCGTCGCCTGTGCGCGGATCTCCGATCCGGGTGGGCCTGGCCGGGTCGAGTTGCACACGTTCGGGACGACGACGCGTGAGCTGTTGGCGTTGCGGGACTGGCTGACGGGGCTGGGCGTGACCCGGGTCGGGATGGAGTCGACCGGCGTTTTCTGGAAGGCGCCGTTCCACATTCTGGAGGACGCGGTCGCCGAGTGCTGGCTGCTCAATGCCCGGCATCTGCGCAACGTGCCGGGCCGTAAGACGGATGCGGCGGACGCGGCGTGGATCGCGGAGCTGGTCGAGTACGGCCTGGTCCGCCCGTCGTTCGTGCCGCCCCAGCCGATCCGGGAACTACGTGACCTGACCCGGTATCGCCGCGCGCAGATCGACGAGCGGACCCGGGAGGCGCAGCGCCTCGACAAGGTCCTCCAGGACGCGGGGATCAAGCTGTCGTCGGTCGCGTCGGATGTGCTCGGGAAGTCCGGGCGGGCGATCCTCGACGCGCTGGTCGCGGGGACCACCGACCCGGTCGTGCTCGCCGAGCTCGCCAAGGGCCAGCTCCGTAAGAAGATCCCGGCGCTGCAAGAGGCGCTGACCGCGTTCTTCACCGGCCATCACGCGATCATCATCGGGGAGATCCTGTCCAAGCTGGACTACCTGGACGAGGCCATCGACCGGCTCTCGACCGAGATCGACCGGGTGATCGCCCCTTTCGCGGATGAGGTCGCCCTGCTGGACACGATCCCCGGGGTCGACCGCCGCATGGCCGAATGCCTGATCGCCGAGATCGGCGTCGACATGACCGTCTTCGGCTCCGCCGAACGGCTCGCCTCCTGGGCGGGCCGCTGCCCCGGCCAGCACGAGTCCGCCGGCAAGTCCAAAGGCGGCCGGACCCGCAAAGGGTCGAAATGGCTGCGGATCTACCTGCACGACGCCGCCCGCGCCGCCAGCCGCACCAAGAACAGCTACCTCAACGCCCAATATCACCGGATCAAAGCCCGCCGCGGCCCCGCCAAAGCCAGGGTCGCCGTCGAGCACTCGATCCTCGTCGCCGCCTNNCACATGCTCNNCCGNGGCGAGCCCTACCACGACCTCGGCGCCGACTACTTCACCCGACGCCGCGACCCCAACCGCCACGCCCAACGCCTGATCAGCCAGCTCGACGCCCTCGGCTACGACGCGGTCATCACCAGACGAACCGACCAGCCCACCGACACCAAGGCCGCGTGACCCGAGGCAGCGGACCACCACACCACCCGACCCAGCCCCGCCACGGCGCTGAGGCGGCANGCCCCATGTGGGTACGTCCCGATCAACGGTCACCCTGTTTTCCCTTTAGGAAGCGTGGCCGGCCGGCGGCGGACCCGCGGGACAGGGAGATCGAGCAGTTGCGGGCGGAGCTGGCCCGGAAGGACAAGGAGCTTGAGGCGTCCCGGCGCGTGGTGGGCATCATGGGAAAAGCCAACGCGCTTTTGGAGGCGCTCTCCGAAAGCATTCCCGAGATTTCCCGGGAGTCGTCGCCGAAGGAGAACGGATAGCTGACGCCTGCGCGGTGGAGTTGGCCGGGGTTGTCGGGGTGAAGAAGGCCTGCGAGTTAACGGGCCGGTCGCGGGCGACGTTCTACCGGCGTCATCGTCCGCCGGCTTCGGTGCCGCCGCGGCCGGTCCCGAAGCCGCACCGGGAGCGGGTCCAGCCGCGGGCGTTGTCCGCGCGGGAGCGGGAACGGGTGCTGGAGGTGTTGAACTCGGAGCGGTTCCGGGACGCCTCGCCGGCGCACGTGTGGGCGACTCTGCTCGACGAGGGGGGCTACCTGGCGTCGTGGCGGACGTTCTACCGGATCCTGGCCGCGGCGGGGCAGACCGGGGAGCGCCGCGCCCAGGCGTCGCACCCGTCGCACGTGAAGCCCGAGCTGCTCGTGTGCGCACCGAACCAGGTGTGGACGTGGGACATCACCAAGCTCAAGGGCAGGTCGAAACACGAGTACTACTACCTGTACGTCATTCTCGACGTCTACAGCCGGTATGTCGTGGGCTGGCTGCTTGCGCCGAACGAGTCCGGGGAACTCGCGAAGGAGCTGGTCAGCCAGACGTGCGAGAAGTACGGCGTCGACACGTCGGGGCTGACGGTGCACGCCGACCGTGGCTCGTCGATGACGTCGAAGACCCTCGCGCTGCTGCTGGCCGACCTCGACATCGTCCGGTCGCATTCCAGACCGCGGGTCTCGAACGACAACCCGTTCTCCGAATCGCAGTGCAAGACGTTGAAGTACCGGCCCGAGTTCCCTGACCGTTTCGACTCGATCGAGCAGGCACGCCGGTTCTGCCGTGGGTTCTTCACCTGGTACAACACCGCGCACAAGCACTCCGGGATCGGCTATCTCTCGCCGGCGGCCGTCTACTTCGGCCTGGCCGGGCAGGCGCACGCCGCGCGGGCCCGGGTGCTTGACGCGGCCTACGCCGCGCACCCGGAGCGGTTCGTGAACCGGCGGCCGGTCCCGCCGCCGCTGCCGAAGCCCGCCGGGATCAACACGAAGCCCGACGACCAGGCCGAGCCGGTCACCGACGGTGCCCCCGAACGATCGGAGGTCATCCCTCGACAGAGATCGAAACAGGGATCGAACGCAGGCTAGTCCACAAAGAATCTTGCCTCAAAAATCTTGACAGGTTCCGCCGCCGTTGCCAGCCAGCCCCAAGCATCCCCACCACCGGTAGAGCACTACCGTCCCCGCCGTATACGAGAAGACCCCGAACCGGGCGCGAGGGGGCGCAACCCGGATCTGAGGCCGGTCAGGTGACCGGCAGGGAAGCGCAGGCCTGCCGGCCACGTCTTCAGGGTGGGAGGACCCCGCCCGGTGGTTGGGGGCAGGGGCAGGGGTCCTCCCCGCAGTGACGGGCAGGCGGACCTCTACCCGTCACGGGCTTACAGGCGGATGCCGTCTTTGCGTACCCGGGCGGCA
>NZ_JDWE01000020.1:0-90433 GCF_000685765.2 Frankia sp. BMG5.23 | reverse complement strand
CCGGAGATGTTTCAGGCGCAGGTGGTCGCGCGGCCTGATGCGGTGGCGGTGGTCTGTGAGGATGTGCGGTTGACCTATGCGGAGTTGGATGCCGCGGTGAACCGGCTGGCTCGTCTGTTGGTGGGTTTGGGGGTGGGGCCGGAACGGATTGTGGCGGTGGCGTTGCCCCGGTCGGTGGAGATGGTGGTGGCGTTGCTGGCGGTGCTGAAGGCGGGGGCGGCTTATCTGCCGGTGGATCCGGAGTATCCGGCCGCCCGGCAGGCGTTTATGCTGGCCGATGCCGCTCCCGTGGTGACGTTGGGTACGGCGCGGACCGTGGGGGCGTTGCCTGAGCACGGGGCGGTCAGGGTTGTCGTGGACGCCCCGGATACGGTTCGTGTGCTGGCTGGGCTGCCTGGTACGGCGGTGCGGGATGCCGAGCGGGTCCGGTCGTTGCGGCCGGGGCATCCGGCGTATGTGATCTATACGTCGGGGTCGACGGGTACGCCGAAGGGTGTGCTGATTCCGCAGCGTAATGTGGCTGCCCTCATCGAGACGGCGGGTCGGGTGTACGGGCTGGGCGCCGATGATGTGTGGAGTTTGTTCCACTCCTATGCCTTCGATTTTTCGGTGTGGGAGATGTTCGGTGCGTTGCTGCTCGGTGGCCGGGTTGTGGTGGTGGCGCACTCGGTGAGTCGGTCGCCGCGGGAGTTCGTTGAGTTGCTGAGCCGGACGGGTGTGACGGTGCTCAGCCAGACTCCGTCGGCGTTCTATCAGGTGATCGGTGAGTTGGCTGCTGCCGGGGTCGGTTCCTCGTTGCGGTATGTGGTGTTCGGTGGTGAGGCGCTGGAACCTGCCCGGTTGCGGCAGTGGTATGACCGGTATCCCGGCGACGTCCCGGTGTTGGTCAACATGTACGGCATTACCGAGACGACGGTCCATGTCACGCACATCGCGTTGGACCGGGAGCGGGTGGTGGCGGGGACGGGCAGTGTGGTGGGTGGCCCGTTGCCGGGTGTCCGGACGTATGTGTTGGACGAGTTCCTGCGGCCGGTGCCTCCCGGGGTGGTCGGTGAGCTTTATGTGGCGGGTGCCGGGCTGGCCCGTGGCTATCTCAATCGTCCCGCGTTGACCGGGGAGCGGTTCGTGGCCTGCCCGTTCGGGGGGTCGGGGGAGCGCATGTACCGCACGGGTGACCTGGCCCGGTGGACCGGCGATGGTGGGCTGGTGTTCGCGGGGCGGGCGGATGCGCAGGTGAAGATCCGTGGTTTCCGGATCGAGCCCGGCGAGATCGAGGCCGTGCTGTCCGGGCATCCCGCCGTCGACCAGGTCGCCGTCGTGATGCGTGAGGACCAGCCCGGCCACCGGCACCTCGTGGCCTATCTCGCCGGGACCGCCGGGACCGCCGGGGACGGCTCGGACCTCCGGGACTTCGCGGCCGGGCTGTTGCCGGACTACATGGTTCCTTCCGCGGTAGTGCTGCTGGACGCGTTGCCGTTGACGGTCAACGGCAAGCTGGACCGGGACGCGCTGCCGGCTCCCGACTTCGCGGGCCTGGCCGGTGGCCGGGAGCCCCGGACGCCCGTCGAGGAAGCGCTGTGCGCGCTGTTCGCCGAGCTGCTGCACCTGGAGTACGTCGGGGCCGACGACAGCTTCTTCGACCTCGGCGGCGACTCGATCATGTCGATGCAGCTGGTGGCCCGGGCCCGCCGTGCGGGCATGGTGATCACGCCCAGGCAGGTGTTCGAGGACAAGACGCCCGCCCGCCTCGCGCTGGTGGCGGAGAGCAGGCCCGCCGGACCGGCGGTCGACGACCTGGCCGTCGGTGAGGTCCCGTTGATCCCGGTGATGCGTTGGGTGGCCGAGCGGACCGGGCTGCGCCGGTTCTCCCAGTCGGTGCTGACGATCGTGCCGGCTGGGCTGGGCGAGGGCCGGTTGGTCACGGCGGTCCAGGCTCTGGTGGACCGGCACGACGCGCTGCGGGCGCGGCTGGTGTGCCCCGGCCCGGACGTCGCCTCGTGGCGGCTGGACATTCCGCCGCCTGGTCTGGACGCCTCCTCGTCGGTGCACCGGGTGGACGCCGCCGGTCTGACCGGGCCCGAGCTGACCTCGCTGGTGGCCGCGGTGGGCCGGTCGGCGGCGCGGCGGCTCGATCCGGAGGCCGGGGTGATGCTGCAGGTGGTGTGGCTGGATCGGGGGCCGGATGCCCCCGGCCGGGTGCTGCTGGTGGCGCACCACCTGGTGGTCGACGGGGTGTCGTGGCGGGTGCTGCTGCCGGACCTGGCGGCGGCCTGTACGGGGGCTTCGCTGGAGCCGGTGGGCACCTCGTTCCGCCGGTGGGCGGGGCTGCTGGCCGGCTCGGCGGACGACCCGGCGCGGGTGGCGGAACTGCCTGGGTGGCAGCGGTTGCTGGCCGATCCCGAGCCGCCGCTGGGCGGGCGTCCCCTGGACCCCGCTCGCGACACGGTGTCGAGCGTACGGCGGGTGTCGGTCCCGGTGCCGCGTGACGTGACGGCGGCGCTGCTGACAACCGTACCCGCGGTGTTCCACGCCGGGATCGACGACGTGCTGCTGACAGGTCTGTCGCTGGCGGTGACCGAATGGCGCGGGGTGCCAGGCCCGGTGCTGGTGGATGTGGAGGGGCACGGGCGCGAGCCGCTGGCCGATGACGTGGATCTGTCGCGTACGGTCGGCTGGTTCACCAGCGTGCATCCCGTCCGGCTGGACCCGGGTCGGGTGGACTTCGCCGAGGTACGGGCGGGTGGCGATGCCGCGGGCGTGGTGATCAAGCGGGTGAAGGAGCAGGTGCGGGCGGTGCCGGGCGATGGCCTGGGCTTCGGCGTGCTGCGCTATCTCAACATGGTCACGGGACCGGCGCTGGCCGCGCCACCGGTGCCGCAGATCGGGTTCAACTACCTGGGCCGGTTCACCACCTCGGCCAGGCAGGAGGAGTGGCAGCCGGTGGCGCTGGGCGGGGACATGCCCGAGCGGATGCCCGTCGCGCACGCGCTGGAGGCGGACGGGATCGTCGAAGACGGGCCCGACGGGCCCGAGCTCACCGTGTCGCTGTCGTGGCCCGCCGGTCTTCTCGAGCCGGACGCGGTGCGGGAGCTGACCGACGGGTGGGTGGCGATGCTGACCGGGCTGGCCGCTCAGGCGGGCCGCCCGGGGGCCGGCGGGCACAGCCCGTCCGACTTTCCGCTGCTCAGCCTGGCCCAGCAGCAGCTTGAGGAGCTGGAAGCGGAAATCGCGATGGAGGACTAGCCGATGCCGGTGGCTCGGATCAACGGGATCAACCTGAGCTTCGATGACTACGGCGTGGGAGCGCCGGTCCTCCTGGTCACCGGGACGGGAGCCCCCGGGCGCGTCTGGCGGACCCACCAGGTGCCGGCGCTGCGAGCCGCGGGCTACCGCGTCATCACGATGGACAACCGGGGCATTCCGCCCTCCGACGCCGGGCCTGAGGGGTTCACGCTGGCCGACATGGTGGCCGACACCGCCGCCCTCATCGAGCATCTGGGCGTCGAGGGCTGCCGGGTTGTGGGCTTCTCACTCGGCGCCATGATCGTGCAGGAGCTGCTCGTCGCCCGGCCCCGGTTGGTCGGGCAGGCCGTGCTGATGGCGACCCGCGGCAGGTCCGACGCGCTGGCCACCGCCATGTCCCTAGCCGAAATAGAGCTGTACGACAGCGGTGTCACGGTACCTGCGCGTTATGCGGCTTTCATGCATGCGCTGCAGAGCCTCTCGCCGCGTACGCTCAACGACGAACGGCAGATCAGGGACTGGCTCGACGTCTTCGAGGTCTCCGCGGTGACCCTCTCGGCGGCCCGCGGCCAACTGGGCCTGGAACTCATCCCCGACCGCCGGCCGGGCTTCGCGCATATCCAGTGCCCCTGTCTGGTGATCGGCTTCCAGGACGACCTGATAGTCCGTCCACCGCTGTGCCGCGAAGTCGCCGACGCCATCCCGGGAGCCACCTACGAAGAAATTCCGGGCTGCGGCCACTACGGCTACCTGGAACGCCCCACCGAAGTGAACTCGGCCATTCTGGGCTTCTTTGCTCGGCAAACGACCGGCGCAGTGCCCGGTCAGGTCATCGTCACGTAGTGCCGCGGTAATCAACACGGCTGACCCGTTCCGTCATCGAGCCCCGGCCGCCGGTGATGGAGGTGCGTGGGAGCCTTGGCGTTCATTCGACCTCGGCCAGGGCGTGGGCCGGCCGCAGCCGGGTCGTGCGCCAGGCCGCGAGCGTGCCGGCGATCAGGGCCGCGGCGATGGCGATCAGGGCCGCCGCCGCGAGGGTGCTTGGCTCGGTGTGTGCGTTCAGGTGCACGGCGAGGTTGTGCGCGCCCGTGCCGGTGCCGACGGTGGCGGTCAGGGTCGGTGCGACCGCGTTGACAAGACCGATGCCGGCGTAGCCGACCGCGACTCCGAGCGCCGCGCCGGCGAGGCCGACCGTGCCGGACTCGGCCATGATCTGCGTGATGACGCGCCAGCTGGTCCAGCCGATCGCTTTCAGGGTTCCGAGTTCGCGCGTCCGCCGGGTTACGGAGGCGAGGGTGAACAGGCTGGCGGCGGCGACGGTGGCCAACAGCACGCCCACGGTGAGCCAGGTGCCGAGATCGTGCATGAGGGTGGTGGCGCTGGCGAGAGAGCCGTTGACCGCCTCGGCGAGGTCGCGTGAGCTGCTGAGGGTGGCCGAGGGCAGGAGCGCGGCGAGCTCGGTTTCGACCGCGCCGACGTCGGCCGCGGTGCTCGCCGAGACGTAGATCGTACTCACCTTCCCCGCCAGCGGCTTCGAGTGCTGGCCGGCGGGCAGCCGCTGGGCGGCAGCGAGCGGGAGGTAGATGCTGGCCGCGCCGGTGGCCGTGGGTTGGGAGACGATCCCGACGACGGCGAACCGGGTCCCGGCAACGGTGATCGTCGATCCGACGCCAAGGTGGTGGGCGGCGGCGTACTGGGTGTCGATGACCGCGACGTCGCCGCGGCTGTCGGCCCGGGACAGGGGACGGCCCGAGCGGAGCGTGGCGGACGCGGCTGGCCCGAGGCCCAGGCGCGTGACGTCGATCCCGTCGATCCTCGTGCTGGTCGGGATGCCGCCCGAGCCGGTCGGCGGGAGGGTGATCTCGCTCAGGACCAACGAGTCCGCGACGCCGGCGACGTGCGCCAGCCCGGCGATGGCCCGCACCGTCGACGAATCCAGCACCGCCCCGCCGGCCACCGACAGGCCCGTGCTGCTCGCGCCGTCCGCGCTGCCGCTGCCGTCCGCGCCGGTGCGACGGTCGGCCGATGGTGTGGCGGTGACGGTGAGGTCGGTGCCGATCCCGTTCAGCGTGTGTAGCACCGCGGTCTGCGCGTCGTCGACCGCGGCGGCGGTAGCCGTCGTGGTGAGGACGAGCCCGACGCCGACGGCGAGCCCCGTGGCGACGAGCATCGCCTGACGCGACCGGTGCCGCAGTTCACGTCGAAGATAGGTCAGGACGAACATGAGGGCTCCGATCGTGCGTTCGCCGACCGGCGGCGTGCGTTTGACATGCCGGTCACCCGATCCGCGTACCGGTGATGTCCAGCTTGCCGTCGTTCATGACGGCAACACGTTCGGCGAGGGCCGCGACGGCGCTGTCGTGGGTGACGAGCACGAGCGTGAGCTGGTTGGCGGTCCAGATCTGTTCGAGCAGCGTGAGGATCTCGTCGCGGGTGTCGACGTCGAGGTTGCCGGTGGGCTCGTCGGCGAGCAGCACGCTGGGTTCCTTGACCAGGGCCCGGGCGATCCCCACGCGTTGTTGCTGGCCGCCGGACAGCTCGGAGGGCAGGTGCCCGGCTCGATCGGCCAGGCCCACGGACGCCAGCGCTGCCGCCGCGCGTTCCCGGCGCTGGACAGCGGGGGTGCGCAGCGGAACAAGGGCGGCTTCGACGTTCTCGATCGCGGACAGGGTGGGGATGAGGTTGAACATCTGGAACACGAAGCCGACCCGGGCGGCACGGATCTCGGTGAGCTGTTTCTCGGACATCGTGGCCAGGTCCTGACCGTCGAGGTTGACGGTGCCGGTGCTGGGCCGGTCCATGCCGCCCAACAGCTGCAGCAGGGTGCTCTTGCCGCTGCCGGTGCGGCCCTGGATGGCGAGCCATTCGCCGTCGGCAATGGACAGGCTCAGGTCCCGCACCGCGGTGACGGTGCTGCCACGGGCGCGGAAGGTCTTGGAAACGCCGGTAAGGGTGTACATCGGGTTCTCGATTCGATCTCGGGAAAGCTCGGTTCGACCTCGGGAAGGGCGGTAAGCGGGTGCGAGTGGCCGGGGCTGGTGTGCTGGTGTGCTGGTGGGCTGGTCAGGCGACGCGGACGAGGGCGTGGGCCGGGCGCAGCCGGGCGACGCGCCAGCTGCCGAGCGCGCCGGCGAGGACCGCGCCGACGATCGCGAGCACGACCGCGAGCAGGATCGTCGCGGCCCCGACGGTGGCGTGCAGGTGGACGCTGAGGGTGTGCACCCCGCCGGGCAGCGTCATCGTCTCGAGGCTGCCGTTCTTGATCAGCGCGCCCTGGGGTGGTGTCGAGCCGGGGTTCAGGGCGACGGCCGCGGTCAGCGTGGGGGCGATCGCGTCGATGACGGCGGCGCCGGCGAACCCGAGCCCGATTCCGACCGCGGCTCCGGCCAGGCCGGTCACGAGCGATTCGGCCATGATCTGGGCGATGATGCGCCGGGTATGCCACCCGAGTGCCTTGAGCGTGCCGAACTCGCGAACCCGCCGCCGCACCGCGGCGGTGGTCAGCAGGGCGGCCAGCGCGAATGCGGCGAGGAGCATCGCCACGGCCAGCCAGCGGCCGAGGTCGCGCGCGAGGTCGGCGGCGCTGGCCAGCGACCCGCTGACCCTGCTGGCCAGGTCCGACGAGCTGGTGACGGTGGCACTCGGGAGCAGCTTGGCGATCTTGTCGTGCACGGTGGGGATGTCGGCCGCGCCGGCGGCGGCCACGTAGATCGCGGTGAGCTTCCCGGCCAGGTCGGGCCGGGCGGAGGAGGCGAGTGCCCGGGCGCGGCCGAGCGGGATGAAGACGTCCTCCGGGTCGCTGGCGGCTGGTTGGCTGATGATGCCGATCACGGTGAAGCGGGTCTTGGCGATCATGATCGTCGAGCCCACCCCAAGGTGGTGCGCGGCCGCGTAACGCGCGTCGATCACGGCGCGGTCGGCGTCGGCGTCCGCGGTGGTGAAGGACCGGCCCGAGGTGAGCGTGCCGGAGGCGTACGGGCCGAGCTTGAGGTGCGCGACATCGACCCCGTCGATGCTGGTCGAGGTGAGGCTGGGCAGCCCGCCGGTGGACGGCGTCGGGCCGACGACCGTCTCACCCACGCTCAGGCCGCCCGCGACCTCGGCCACGCCGGACATCTTCGAGATCGGGGCCAGGGCTGAGGAATCCAGCAGCCCGAGGCCGGGCGGCAGCCGGAAGAACTCCTTGCCCGCGTCTCCGGACGTGACCAGGCCCTGATTCGAACCCGAACCGCTCGAACCCGAGCCGCTGGTGGCCGCCGTCGTCACCGAGATGTCGGTGCCCACCCCGTATAGCGAGTGGAGCACCGTGGTCTGCGCCCGGCTCACGCCCGTCGACGCCGCGGTCAGCGTGACCACCGCAGCGACCCCCACCGCCAGACCGACCGCGACGATCACTGTCTGCCGGGCCCGTCCCCGCAGGCCGCGCAGCAGGTAGGTCACGAAGAACCTGCTCGAGGATGTCGCCGGTGCGTGGGCCGGCCTGTGGGTGCCGAGCGCGGTCATGACCCGTTTCCGGACAGCGGGGGCAGGCTCGCCGACGAATGCCCGGACGGCGTGAACGGGGTACCCAGATCTGGCCGCGATCCACCACCCGGGGCCTGCTGTTGTTGCTGCTGCTGAACCTGACCCGGGTCGGGCGAGCTGGTAGCCGGCGAGCTGGTAGCCGGCGAGCTGGTAGCCGACCCGGGATCGGGCGACGTCTTCGAGCCCTGGCACGCGGCGGCGCCGAGCAGGCACAGGGCAACCGCCGCGGCGCCGACCGTCCTGCGCGCCGCCGAAGACCGCCTGGTCGCTGCGGGCGTCGCTGCGGGCGTCGCGGGGTACCGGTCCGCGGCTCTGGTCTGTGGTGTGGTCTGCGGCATGGCCTGTGGTGTGGCCTGTGGTGTGTTGTTCATCTCGCTCACGTCCTCGTCAGGTGCGGGATCGGCGCTCGGTCCGATTCTCGGCTGCGTCCGGTTACTGGGACGTTGATATGACGGGGGCGGCAACACGGGGTCAACGTCAGCTGTTACCGCCCTGTTACCCGCGCGGGTGGGATCCTGGGAGGGCGGAAGGTCGCACCGAAGCCGGTTCCCGTTCGCATGCGCCAACAGGCGACGGTGGTTTCAGCGCACGGTGGTTTCAGCGCACGGTGGTTCCAGTGCGGGATCTGCGAGAGGTGGCAGCCAAGCGTGAGTGACCTGGCCGAGCGGGCGAGGACGGCTGCCGCGGCGTCCGGTACACCCGCCGAGCCGCCCGAGCCGGCTCGGCGGGCGGTGTCAGCCGCCGCTGCCGCCCCGCGTTCCAGCGGGCTGGTCGCCCGCCTCCGTCGGTGGCCGTGGGCGAGGCTGCTCCCGCGCACGGTCCGATTGCGCCTGACGCTGCTCTACGGCAGCTTGTTCGTCCTGTCCGGCGCCGCGCTGCTGGCGATCACGTATCTTCTGGTGCTGCACGTCACCGCCACCATCCAGATCACCACCACCCCGACCGGCATGCCGGAAACCCAGGGCGGCCCACTCAACGGGCAACCGGCCCCGCCACGGGCCTCGTCGGCGGTCGCCTCGCAGGTCCACCACAGCTACCTGCACCAGTTGCTCGTCGAGTCCGGGATCGCACTGGCGATCATGGCGGTTGTGTCGATCTGGCTCGGCTGGCTGGTGGCGGGCCGGGTGCTGCGCCCGTTGCGCACGATGACCGCGACCACCCTGCGGATCTCCCAGGAGAACCTGCACGAGCGCCTGGACCTACCCGGCCCGCAGGATGAACTCACCGACCTTGGTGACACCATAGACGGGCTGCTGGCCCGCCTGGAGACCGCGTTCGAGGCGCAGCGACGCTTCGTCGCCAATGCCTCCCACGAGCTGCGCACCCCGCTCACGATGATGCGGACCTCGCTCGATGTCGCCGAGGGCAAACCCCAGCCCGTGCCGCGGGAGGTCACCGTGCTCGCCGGCAAGCTTCGCGAGGGACTCGACCAGGCCGACCGGCTGATCGAGAATTTCCTCACCCTGGCGCGGGCCCATCAGGGGGCACCCGGCAATGATGCCGCCGTCTCGCTCACCGGCCTCGTCGTCGCCGCGCTGGCAGCCCGCGAACCTCACGCCGCCGAGCTGGGCGTGCACATCCACCGTCAGCTCGCGGCCGTCGAGATCATCGGAAACCCGACGCTGCTGCGGCGCCTGGTCGACAACCTCCTCGACAACGCCCTGCGCTACAACCATCCCGGTGGCTTCGTCCACGTCCAGGTCCAGGTCCGCTGCCACCCCGCCACCGGCGGCACGGATGACGCCAGGATTGCCCACCTGACGATCGAGAACGCCGGGCCGCCGCTCGACGACGCCGACGTCCAGCAGCTCGGGCAGCCGTTTCGCCGCCTGGCCGCCGACCGCACGACCGCCGGCAGCGTCGGGCTCGGGCTGTCGATCGTCGCCGCGATCGCCGCGGCCCATGACGGCGCTCTGCACCTGAGCGCCCGACCCGAGGGCGGTCTGCGGGCCGTCATCACCATGCCGCTCGTCGGCCGCGCTCCGGTGTCGGGGGTGCCGAGGGTGCCGAGGGTGCCGGGGGTGCCGGGGGTGCCGGGGGGTCGCGGTGAGGCCGGGGTCGCGGTGAGGCCCGGGGGGTCGCGGTGAGAGTGCTCGTCGTCGAGGACGTGCACCGCCTCGCCGACGACATCGCCGAAGGCCTCCGTGACCACGGCATGGCCGTCGATGTCAGCTACGACGGTCTCGACGCCGCCGCCAAACTCGATGTCAACCGCTACGACGTCGTGCTGCTCGACCGTGACCTCCCCGGCCTGAACGGTGACATGTTGTGCCGGATGATCATAGATTCCGAGGACCCGGCCATGGTTCTGATGCTCACCGCGGCCGACACCAGCGCCGATCGTGTCACCGGGCTGAGCCTCGGCGCGGACGACTACCTCCCCAAACCCTTCCACTTTCCCGAACTCGTCCTACGGGTGCGGGCACTGGCCCGGCGTCGGCCCACCGCGCAGCCACGCGTCCTCAAAGCCGGCGGTGTCGAACTCGACCCACTGCGCCACACCGCCATCCGTGACGGGCGGCGACTCGATCTCTCCGCCAAGGAATTCGCCGTACTGGAGGCACTGTTGCGCGCGATGCCGGCCCCGCTGAGTGCCGAGCGGCTGCTCGAACAGGTCTGGGACGAGTACGCGGACCCCTTCACCAAGACCGTCTCGGTCACCATTGGACGGCTGCGTCGCAAACTCGGCGACCCGCCCGTCATCGAGACGCTCGCGGGGGTCGGCTACCGGATCATCCCGGCCGACTGACCCGGCGGGGCGCACGTGGGCAATCTGGGTGGTCTTTCGCCGTCGTCTGCCGTGATGCCCTACCTGGCCAGATCGACGATGCCGTTCCGGTCCTCGTTGTCTCCCGATGACGTGGTCTCGAGACCCGGCCGGTGTGCCACCGGCCGGATCGGGGAAACGTGGTGCGCGCTCGGTGTGGGTTACCAGTTCGGGTTACCAGTTCGGGTTGAGGATGAGCGGAGCGTCGGTGTCGGCCATCCACTGGTTGAATTCGTCGAGGGTGGTGAACAGCGGCTGGTTGGCGTGGTGGCAGGTAACGGTGGCAAGTTCGATGATTGCGGTGCTGGGATCGCTGGTGGTGAGCGTCGTCTGGACGTGGGCGAGGTCGGGTAGCGCGGCGCGGGTGACCTGAGTGCGCTGATCCTCGCCGAGAGTCATGGTCGCCTGGCCGATCAGCGCGGCCGTGGCCGCGGTGGTGACGGTCTCGGCTTCCAGGACCGCGAGTAGCTCGGGGCTGGCGCCGTCGGCGCGGGCCGCGACGATCGCGAGCTGGAGTCCTTGGATGATGATGGCGGCGGTGGCCTGCGCAACGACACCACCGACGAGGGCTCCGAGGACGGGGACGGGGACGACGGTCTGCCCGACCAGGCCGCCGGCCCACATCAGGCCGGTCCTGGCGGTCCCCGTCACGCTGCGGGCAGCGAACTCGCCGGGGTCGATGCGACCGCGGGCCAGGTCCAGGCCGGCGTCGGCGACGGCCCACACGGCGTCAGCCATGGCGGCGGGCACGGTACCGCTGCCCAGCGCCTTGGGCAGAAGACCGCTGCTGGCCGCGGTGCGGACGGAAGCGGAGATCGTGCCGATAGCACCGGAGCGGGCGGCGTTGCGGGCGGTGCCGCCAGCGACCGTGATGACTGCGGCGCCAGCGGAGGTCTCGCCGGCACGGATCCGGGCGGTCTCGCTGGCCGTGGTGACCATGGCGCCGACGAGCGCGCCTGCGGCGGCTCCAGCGAGGCTGGAGGTGGCGATGTCTCGCCCGGCTGCGGCGGCGATCTGGTGGTTGGCCCATCGGGCCGGGTTGTGGGCGGCGTCCTGCGTCTGCCGGTAGCTGATCGAATCGCTGTGCACCGACCCGTGCGTGAGCCGGTCGGTGCTGAAAGCCGCCGCGTCGGCGTAGCCCTCGAAGTAGATCCCCTCCTGGTTCATGCCCAGCCGCCGGTCGAGCAGGTCGTGGACGGCGTCGACCCGGTCTCCTGCGACCAGTCGCCCCATGCCCTGATATGCGGATCGCGAGATCTGGCGGGTCGTGTCCGACACCCGGTCGACGAGTTTGGCCTGCACCTCGGCGACCATCCGGCCACCGTCAGACAGCCGGATGTCGACCGGACCATTCTGCGGACCGCCCTGTGTCCATTCCAGGACCTGGGCGCGTACCGTCGAGCCCGCGCGGGCCGCGTGCCGGTTGAATCCGACCGCGTGCATCACCTCGAACAGGTGCCCGGCACGCTGCGGATTGCCATGGTTGGCATACCGCCGCGCCAGCTTGACGACAGTGTCGCGGCCGTTCAGTGTCTCGACCACCTCCGCCGCGGTCCGGCGGGTCGTCTGGTCGATGATCGACCAGACCGCGGCGTCCGCCCCACCGGGAAGCAGCCCGATATGCCTCTCGCGTCTGCCGTGAGGCAGGGCAGAATGAGAGGTGGTCACGCTGGCCGGGGCAGGGCGAGCAGCCGCTGCTTGGCGTTGAGAACGACCTGGCGAACCTGCACATCCACCGTTCCGTCCTCGCCGGCGATCGGCGTACTCATCACCGTCACCGCGGTCGAGGCGACCCCGACGAGCTGTGCCACCCGCTGCCGCTGCGCGATCGTGTAGGTCGCATAGTCCGGGTTGGCGGTGACGAGCGTATCCAGCAGCGGCAGCCGGACGGTCATCGCGACGCGCAGGTCCTTGAGAATGTCCCGGACCTGCCGGCTGCGCCGACGCACGAGGGCCGCCTGCGCCTGCGCCCGTCCGAAGTCAGCCGCCGCCTCGGCGATCTGCGCCGCTGTCTCGCGCTGACCGGTGCGGGCCCTGCGCCCCTGCCACTCGAGCACCCCGCCCACAGCAATGACCACCGGCGCCGCCACGATGCCCGCCAGCACGGTCGTCCCGACCGCGACCCCACCACCACCGGCGGCGATCGACCCGCCGCCCAGCCAGGCCAACGTCGCGCTCGTCGCCGCAGCACCGGACAGCCCTGAAATCGCCGTCCCAGTGGTGGCCGTCGCCAAGGCCCCGACCGCCGCGAACGTCGCACCACCCGCCCCGGCGCCGGCCACCGCCCCAGCAGCCAGCGCCCCCAGTGACTGGACCACACTGATCCGTAGCCGACGCAGTTCGACGTCCGGCAGCTCCCCGCCGACCAGCAGGTCGATCTCCCCGAGCTCAGCCAGATCGACGTTCTTCAGCCGACTGAACACCTCCTGGAACGGCACCAGCGCCACGTCATACAGCTCAGCACGGGCCCGCTGCTGAGCCTCTGTCTCGGCAGCCATTCGCCCGGCCAGCAGCCGACAGCGAGCTTCGAGCTGCTCGTACGAACGCTTGTTGTCTTTCGCAAGCTTGACCGCATCAACAATGGCGACGCCCACGGGCCCCCCGAATACCCAGCCACGTTCCAGCACCCGCCACGATATCGCAGCCCAACAGGCATACCGACCACGGCGCTGCCTGTGGCTTCGGTGGTTACAGGGCCAGCAGGTGATGGGCATCGTGCCTCGGCTGCGTCTGCTCCGGTGAGATTATGGCGGCTGGTAGATCCCGAGGGGGGAGAGGCAGTTCGGCGTGGGGAAGCACTCGAAGCCGGTGGCCTGTCCTGGGTGTTCCGGTGATGGGACGGTCGAAGTTGTCAACGACGGGACGAAGGAGAAGAAAACCTGTCAGCTATGCAAGGGCACCGGGAAGGCATGAGCGGGCGGGTGGTGAACCGGGAGGACTTCATCCCGGATGAGGTCTGGGTGACCGGTGATGACGGATTCTTCCTGGTTCCGCTCCGTCGAAGCGAAGATCCGGAAGGGTGGTTGGCGCTGGTCCGTAGCGATCAGGCGATCACCACCCAGGTAGACGATGGTAGGGACAAGTACGACGGTAAGGGGATCATCCCGACCAGTTCGTGTAGTGCGCGGTGGGTGGTCGACCGGATGCTTGATCTCCTCGGCGTGCGCCCGGGAATGCGCGTGCTGGAGATCGGGACAGGTACCGGCTACAACGCTGCGCTTCTCGCGGTGCAGGCCGGTTCCGGTCAGGTGACCAGCATGGAAGTCGACCCGATGATAGCCGGACAGGCACGGGCGGCGTTGGACCGGACCGGCCATCCCGTGCGGGTGATCGCAGGGGATGGGACCGCGGGCTATCCGGCGGGCGCACCGTACGACCGTGTGATCGCAACAGCGTCAGTGTCGGTGGTCCCCTGTTCGTGGGTGGAGCAGACCCGGCCCGGGGGGCGGATCGTGTTCCCGTTCGCCGGTACCTTCGACGGGGCGTTGGCGGTTCTGGTCGTCGATGACGATGGTGTGGCCCGCGGCCGGTTCCACGATGAGGCCGGGTTCATGCGGCTACGGAACCAGCGGCGCGACCCGCATGTGTGGTGGCTGGGTGAGGACGACGCGGACGTCAGGCCCACCCGCCGGTATCTCCGCGAGCCTTTCGATGATGCGGCGACCGGGTTCGCGGTCGGCTTGTGGCTGCCGGGCTGCACGACCGGGGACATCGACGAAGGCGGCCCCGCGAACACCCTGTTGCTGTCTCACAGCCCGTCGCAGTCCTGGGCATCGCTGACCGCAGGCCTGGACGAGCACGAGATCACCCAGTACGGGCCGCGTCGACTCTGGGACGAGCTGGAGACGGCCTACGACTGGTGGATGAACTCCGGCCGGCCCTCCCGCGATCGGTTCGGGCTCACTGTGACTCCCGACGGGCAAACCTTCTGGCTCGACAACCCGGACCACGCCATCCTTCTCCGCTGAGCCGGACACGGGAGGGCGGAACGCTCCGACAGGCCGACCTGCCGGCGGCCGAAGGCCGCCCTTGAGGGGGTGCAGGTGGCACGCCGCTGGCGGCCCGACGCACCATGCCCGCTGACCTGACCGACGCCCGGGTCAGCGGCTACGGCGCCATCGAGCGGAAGGCGTAGCCGGGCCGGCTCGCGCTTCGGGAACGGTCAGGCACGGTGGATCAGGATGTCGCCGTCGCCGCTACGGGCGCGCACCTCGACGGTCTCGTCGGTGGGCGCGGGGGCGTGGATGGCGGTCAGTTCGCTGTGCACGCCGCCGCGTCCCGAGCGGACGTCCAGCAGGGCGGCGGTACCTTTCCGTACTCCCACTTCGAGCCGGCCGGAACCGGATACGAGCGCGACTGTGCCGCGCACCACTTCGCCGATCCGCACGCTGCCCGAGGCGGTCCTGGCCTCGACGCCCGCCAGCGCGCGGTCGACGGTGATGGCACCGGAGGCAGTGATCAGCCGTGCGTCCCCCGTCACCTCACCGATGGTGACGCCCCCGTTGGCCGTCTTGACTACCGCCGAGCCGTCGATCTCGCGGATCCGGATCATGCCGTTCGAGGTCTTGATCTCGGCGTGCCCGGTCGTGCGGCCCACGGACACGTTCCCGTCGGCGGTCCCCAGCCGGAGCCTGCCGGTCTGGTCAAGGTCAATGTCGCCGGTGGCGGTGTGGAAGCTGGAATCGCCCAGGCGGCCCGTGCTCTGGATGTTGGTCATCGAGCTCGCCTCGACCCGCGAACCGGTGGGCAGCTCGACTGTCACGGTGACGGAGCCGTCCGACCCGAACAGCGAGCGGGCCGTCTTCCTGGGCGCTCTGAGGTGAAGCTTGCCTTTGTCATATTCGATGCGGGTCTCCCGCGCCGTCCGCACGTCGGTGTCGTGCGACGGGTCGCTCGGGCGTACCTCCACGACCGTGTCGGCGCGGTCGCTCGCGTTGATCCGGACGTGGCCGGTCCCGAGTTCGATGACGGCGAGGATCGGTTCGGGGGTGCGAAAAGTCGGCATGATGATCTCCTTGTAACGTCGTCAGCCTGGACATGGCTTGCCCGGACGCGGTGAACGCCGGCGTGGCTAACGCCGGCGTGGCTAACGCCGGCGTGGCTAACGCACCCAGCCGCTGTAACGCAGTCCC
Source organism: Frankia sp. BMG5.23 (assembly GCF_000685765.2). NCBI lineage: Bacteria > Bacillati > Actinomycetota > Actinomycetes > Frankiales > Frankiaceae > Frankia > Frankia sp. BMG5.23. The sequence continues at coordinate 74,767 of NZ_JDWE01000020.1, read as the reverse complement.
ATCTGCTGGCCTGCGTGCGGACCGGTGCGCCGCCCCGCGGCACCGGGGTCGAGCGCGGCGCAGACGGCGTGCACCAGCCAGGCGTTGACGGACAGTCCTTCGTGCTCGGCCGCTTCATCGATGCGCGGTTTGAGACGCTCGGGGACGCGTAGCGTGATCCGCGAGGTACGTCCCTCGTCGTCCTCTGGAGCGGCGGACGGTTGCCTGACCACGGCGGCCTCGAAGTCGTCCGCATCCGAGTGGTCGGCCGGTGGTGGCGTCACGACAAAATCAGGGTCTCGCCCACGCAGGCGTACCTCGACCGAGCCCGGTGCCAACTCTCGGGTGATCTCGTCGGCGGCGGCCGACAGCGCCTCCAGCAGGGCGAGCCTGACGGCCGAGTCCAGCGGCAGGGCGAGCCGCTCGGCCAGCGCGCGGGCGTCCTCACCCCCGGCTTCCGCGGCTGCCGCGAGTTCCCGGCGGAGGTTCTCGACATACGGTGCAAGGTCCATGACGCCATAATGGCGCCAAGTTGACGTCATGTGCAAGCTCTGGTGGCCATTAAGACGTCACAGACGCGGTCGCGGATGCCGTCACGGACGCCGTCGCCTCGGCTGTCCGGCCGGTACGGCCGTCGGCGGGGCGGTCGCGCACCCTCGTCGCGTGCGACGACTACGAAAAGTAGCGATCGTCGGGGTGCTCTCGTCACCGTCGCAGGCCTCGGCGATAGTGGGGCGACCCGCTCGGTGGCGGCGGTGAGCAGACGGGGGTGGATGTGCCGGGCGACGCGCACGGCGTCAGGATGCAGCCGCCGCGGGCCACGGATCCGGGGTCGCTGGGCCGGCACCGGGTGCTGGGCAGGCTCGGTGCCGGCGGGATGGGTGTGGTCTACCTGGCCGAGGGTCCCCTCGGCCAGGTCGCGGTCAAGCTGATCCGACCGGAGTACGCCGACGATCCGCAGTTCCGGGCGCGATTCCATCGCGAGGTCCAGGCGTGTTTCCGGGTCGGCGGTGCCCACACCGCCCGGCTCGTCGACTTCGAGCTGGAGGCCGAACGTCCATGGCTGGCCACCGAGTTCGTCGACGCCCCGGACCTCGCCGCCCAGGTCGCGGCGGCCGGCCCCCTGTCCACCGGGGAGCAGATCATCCTGGCGGCCGGGCTCGCCGAGGCGTTGGCGTCCATCCACGCGGCCGGCCTGATCCACCGCGATCTCAAACCGTCCAATGTGCTGTGGACCGCGGACGGGCCGAAGGTCATCGACTTCGGGATCGCCGCGGCGGCCGAGGCGCGCCCGCTGACCGCGGTGGGCGGAGTCGTCGGCACGCCCGGGTGGCTCTCGCCGGAGCAGGCCACAGGCGGGGAGGTCACCGCGGCCAGCGACGTGTTCGGCTGGGGGGCCCTGGTCTGCTTCGCAGCCACCGGCCAGCCGCCGTTCGGCAGCGGCTCCGCCGACGCGGTGGCGTCGCGGATCGCGGCCGCCGAGTTCCAGATCGACTTCGACCGGCTCGCTCCGGAGCTGCACGCGCCCGTCCGCGAGGCACTCGACCGCCAGCCGCCGCAACGGCCCACCGCGCTCGACCTGTGCGAGCGGCTCGTCGGTCACGCCCGGGGGGCGCGGATCCCGGTGACGCGCGTCCTTCCCGACGCCGCCCGGACACCCACCCCACCGGCTGCACCGCAGATCCCGGCTGCACCGCAGATCCCGGCTTCATCCGAGCCGCGGGCACGCCGTCGCCGTCGCTGGCTGTTGGTGGGCGCCGGCACCGTCGTGATCCTCGCGCTCGCGGGGGCGCTCGCCGCCGTGCTGGTGATCGGGGGCGACAACTCGAGCGCGGACAACTCGGCGAGTGGCCGGCAGTCCTTCACCGCCGACGCGCCGTGGCGTCTCGCGATCATCGACCAGATCGAGGGCACCGACAACGGGTGCACGATCACCGTGACCAGCGACAGCACCGGCGAGCAGAAGGCGATCAAGGAGGTCTACGGCGCGAAGACCTTCCAGGTACCGCTTGTCGGCGGCTTCCACTGGCGGGCCAACGACCCCGGGTGCTCGGTGACGGCCCGCTCCGGATCGGGGACGGCCGTCCTGCCCTTCGCCCAGCAGGCCGGCACCGGCGACACCGACGCGTTCGAGGTCGCCTCGGGCCTTGTCCGGGTCGAGGTCGTGGACTTCGCCGGCTCGGACGACTGCGGGCTGCAGCTCCACGACGCCGCCGACGGCCGGGAGATCAGCTTCGGTACCGCGGCCCGCGGCGGTCCGCCGTTGCTGCTGGACCCGAGCGGACGCACCCAGGTCTACCTGGCCAACCTCACCTGCGGTGTCCGGGTGTCGGCCGCCCCGGCAGCCCCGGGCTGAGCGGGTTCTGTTCCCCGCTGCCCGGCACAGCACCGTAGCGGCCCGTACCGACCGGCCGGCTGTAGGGCCGCTCGTGTCACCGCGGTCCGCACGCTGACGGAGGCGGGCTGACCGAGGTCGTCACCGTTGCGCGCGGCTGATGGTTACGGCCGGCTGTTCGTGCGCCAGGTTCATCAAAGTGCCATCTGGGCGACCACGGCGGGTAACACGTGGTCCGTTCGTTGGTCGGCTGTTTCCGGTTGGCTTTATGGGCGCTCCGTCGGCGAGGGTCGTCGCCGCTGCGCTGGAGGACTTGTGGACCGTCGTCGCGTGCTCGCGGGGATCGTCGCAGCGCCTTTCGCCGCCGTCCCTCTCCTCGTCCCGGTAGCCGCGTCGGTCGCCCCGGCGGGCGCCCTTGGTTCCGGCGGTGGCCAGCGTCGCCCGACACTGGTGATCGGGCATCGGGGAGCGGCCGGCTACCGCCCGGAGCACACCCTGGCCTCCTACGAACTGGCCGCCCGGTTGGGTGCCGACTTCGTCGAGCCGGACCTCGTGTCCACCAGGGACGGCGTCCTGGTCTGCCGGCACGAGCCGGAGATCGGCGGAACCACCGACGTCGTCGCGCATCCCGAGTTCGCCGCCCGCCGGACGACGAAGATTCTCGACGGCGTCGCGACCACCGGCTGGTTCACCGAGGACTTCACCCTGGCCGAACTGAAGACGCTGCGCGCCAAGGAACGGCTGCCCGAGGTCCGCCCGCGGAACACCAGGTACGACGGCCAGTCCGAGATCCCGACGTTCACCGAACTGCTCGACCTGCGCGCCCGGCTGTCCCGGGAACTCGGCCGCGAGATCGGCGTCTACCCGGAGACCAAGCACCCGACCTACTTCGCCAAGGCCGGCCTGCCCCTGGAGCGGCGGCTGCTGGACATCCTGGTCCGGTACGGCCTGAACCACCGGGGCGCGCCGGTGTACGTCCAGTCCTTTGAGACCACGAATCTCTGCGAGCTGCGCACACTCGGCCTGCGCACGGCCTCGGTACAGCTGCTGTCCGCCACGGGCGCACCGTTCGATCTCGTCAATGCCGGCGACCCGCGGACGTACCAGGATCTGTCGACGCTGGCCGGGCTGTGGCAGATCGCCCGCTACGCGAACGGCATCGGCCCGGACAAGCTTCAGATCATCCCCCGGGCCGGGGACGGGACGCTGGGTACCCCGACCTCCCTGGTCACCGACGCCCACGCCGCCGGGTTGGTGGTGCACCCGTACACCTTCCGCGCGGAGAACACCTTCCTCCCGAAGGACTACCAGGTGGGCGCCAACCCCAGCGACCTCGGCCGGGCCGTCGACGAACAGGTTGCCTATCTCAAGACGGGCATCGACGGGCTGTTCACCGACCAGGCCGATATCGGCGTCCGCGCCCGGGCCGTCGCCGCCGGCCTCCCGAACCCCGGACCCCCACCGGCCGGCCACCACGCCACTCAATGACCCGCCCCACAATGACCCGCCGGCAGGTCCGCCTCGACATCGGACAGCCGGTTAACCGAGGGTCGGAAGCACCCGTTCGAAGAATTCGTGGTGACCGGCGAACGTGAGCTCCAGCCGGGTGAACTCGTGCGGCGTCACCCAGCGGGCGTCGCTCACCTCGCCCGGGTCGAGGATCAGTTCCTCGTCGGATCCGACCTCGGCGGTCCACCAGTGCAGCTGGTAGCTGCCGTCGTCGGTGTCGCATTCCCAGACCTTCGCAAGGGGGGTGACCGCCAGCCCCACCTCCTCACGGACCTCGCGAACCAGCGCCGCCGCCTGGCTCTCGCCGGGCTCGATCCGGCCGCTCAGCGGAGCCCAGTAGCCCGGTCTCCGCGCCTGCGGCCCACGCCGGATGACCAGTACGCGACCGGCCCTCAGCAGCACCGCGACCACGGCCTGCCGTTTGCCCACCGCCGCCGTCACGGGAACCAGTGTAGGGAGGAGGCCGACGTCGCGACGGAAAAGTGTGGAGGGTTGAGTGTGGAGGGTTCGGCACGGCCCGCAGGTCGTGAACCGTGCCTGACCCTCCGCGGTTCAGCCGGCACCATGATCGGGAGGATCGCCGGACGTCGCCGGGTACGGACGGCGGCGATGCTGGTCAAGGGATGATTCCCATCAAGGGGTGATTCCCCCTCGGGCGACGAGCTGGGCGGCGATGACGTTGCGCTGGATCTCGTTGGTGCCTTCGCCGATGATCATGAGTGGGGCGTCACGGAAGTAGCGTTCGACGTCGAACTCGGTGGAGTAGCCGTAGCCGCCGTGCACCCGGACCGCGTTGAGCGCGATCTCCATCGCGGTTTCCGAGGCGAACAGCTTGGCCATCCCGGCTTCCAGGTCGCATCGGTCGCCGGCGTCGTAGCGGTCGGCGGCCAGGAGCACGAGCTGGCGGGCAGCGGTGTACTTGGTGGCCATGTCGGCGAGGTAGTTGCCGATGGACTGGTGTTTCCAGATCGGCTTGCCGAAGGCCTCGCGTTCCTGGGCGTAACGCAGTGCGTCGTCCAGCGCGGCGCGGGCGACACCGAGGGCGCGGGCGGCGACCTGGATCCGGCCGATCTCCAGGCCCTTCATCATCTGCGCGAATCCGCGGCCTTCCTCACCGCCGAGCAGCGCATCGACGGGGACATGGTAGTCATCGAAGGACAGCTCACAGCTTTCGACGCCCTTGTAGCCGAGTTTTGGCAGGTCCCTGGACACGGTGAATCCGTCGCCGGGTTCGACGAGCAGGATGCTGATGCCCTTGTGCCTGGGCTCGGCTTTCGGATCGGTCCTGCACAGCAGCGCGATCAGCTGGGAGCGGCGGGCGTTGGTGATCCACGTCTTCGACCCGTTGACCACGTAGTGCTCACCGGCGCGGCGGGCGCTGGTGGTGAGGGCCTGCAGGTCGGAACCTCCAGCGGGTTCGGTCAACGCCATCGTGGCGCGGATCTCACCGCTGGCCAGTGCGGGCAGATAACGCAGCTTCTGCTGCTCGGTGCCGAAGGTGAGGATGAGTGTGGAGACGACGGTGTGGCCACCCATCGCGCCGGCCAGGCTCATCCAGCCGCGGGCGAGCTGCTCGGTGACCTGGACGTAGCAGGGGGTGGAGACGGCAACCTCGCCGTAGGGTTCCGGAATGGTCAGGCCGAAGATGCCGAGCTTTTTCATCTGCTCGATGAGCTTCTCGGGATAGTCGTTGGCGTGTTCCAGGTCCCGGGCGACCGGGCGGACCTCCCGATCGACGAAGTCGCGCACGGTGTCGACGATGGCTTTTTCTTCTGCGGTCAAGGTACTCACGCCGGGTCCTCTTCGGCTGGTCCTCTTGGATGGCTCTTGGATGGCTGGTCCTCGTTGGATGGGGGGCCGGGGGTCGGCGGAGGTCAGATGACGCCGTCGGCACGGAGCGCGGCGATGGCGGTATCGGTGCGGCCCAGGCTGCGCAGGATGGTGTCGGTGTGTTCGCCGAGGGCGGGAACGGGGTTCATCACCGGGTCCAGGTCGGTGAGGGTGACCGGAGGCAGGAGGGCACCGATGTCGCCGCCGGGGGTGGCAACGGTGCGCCACCGGTCGCGGCCAGTCAGGACGGGATGGTCGAGGAAGTGGGCGACGGAGTTCAGTCGGGCGTTGGCGATACCGGCTTTGGCCAGCAACGCCAGCACTGTGCCGGTATCGAGCGCGGCGAATCGGTCCGCGATCACCCCGTTGAGGGCGTCGCGGTGGGCGACGCGTGCGGAGTTGGTCGCGAAGCGGTGGTCCTCGGTCAGGGTCGGGTCGTCGAGCACGATCCGGCAGAAGGCGTGCCATTCGCGTTCGTTCTGGATGGCCAGCAGCACCGTCTGGTCCTCGGCGGTGGTGAACGGGCCGTAGGGGGCGATGGTGGCGTGCTGAGCGCCGACCCGTGCCGGTTGCCGCCCGCCGTACCGGGTGTAGTAGGCCGGTGAACCCATCCACTCGGCGAGGGCCTCGAACAACGATACCTCGACCGCGGAGACCGACCCCGTGGTGGCGCGCCGGTAGAGGGCGGTGAGGATGCCGGTGTAGGCGTACATGCCGGCGGCGATGTCGGCGACCGAGATCCCGGCCTTCGCCATCTGGTCCGGGCTACCGGTCAGCGACACGAGGCCGGTCTCGCACTGCACGAGCAGGTCGTAGGCTTTCCGGTCGGCCCAGGGCCCGTCGGTACCGTAGCCGGAGATCGTGCAGGGGATCACCCGAGGGTGCCGGTCGGCCAGGGACGAGGCGTCGAGGCCGAGGCGAGCGGCGGCGCCGGGGCCGAGGTTCTGCACCAGCACGTCGGCCCTGGCCAGCAGCTCCTCCAGAACCGCGCGCCCCTCGGCGGTTTTCACGTCCAGGGTGAGGGATTCCTTGGAGCGGTTGAGCCACACGAAGTAGCTCGACTGGCCGTGCACCGACACGTCGTAGCGGCGGGCGAAGTCGCCGCCGTCGGGCCGTTCGATCTTGATGACCCGCGCGCCGAAATCAGCCAGCTGGCGGGTGGCGAACGGGGCCGCGACGGCCTGCTCCAGGCTGACCACGGTCACCCCGGCCAACGGCAGCGGGACGTGCGGCGAAGGGGAGTCCGGGGCGGCGCCCGGCGCAGTGCGGTGCCGCTGGTGCTCGGTCATGTGGTGCTCGGTCACGTCAGGCCGCTCCTTTGGCCAGGCAGGTGGTCTGCCAGCAGCGTCGCGGCACGCGCCCAGTCCAGTCCGGTCAGCAGCGCGGGAACGTCGGGGCCACAGTCGGCGATCTTGGCGCGCAGGTCCTGGTCCGAAGGTGGCCGCCCGGGCGACCCGGGTGGCAGCCGCTGGCTCACCGAGTACCGGGCGCCACCGCTGAGGGTGAGCGTGATATCGATGCGGCCGGAGAGCAGCCCGTCACCGCCCGGGGTCTCGGTGACGGCTACGAGCTGGAGCAGACGCTGGGCTTCGGGTCGGGTCACGGCGAGGTCGGTGAAACTCCCGAAGCCGGGATGGGGGTCTAGCAGTGCGGCGGCGATGGCATATTCAAGGCTGAACTTCCCCTGCAGCCCGGTGCGGGGCCGATGGTGGATCAGTGGCTGCACCGCGCCCTCGGGTGTGCTCACCTCGATCGCGGTGATGCCCGAGGCGACGACGTCGGCAGGCAGGTGCTCGCGCAGCGCGCTGATCGGGCGTTGCAGTGCGTAGCAGCAGGGAAAAATCTTGATCGCCAGCCCGCCGGGAACCGCCGGGCCGGTCACGTCGATGCGGTCCGGGTCGCCGCCGACCAGTCGGAGCCATGCATCCAGCGCGGTCGGATCCGCGGTGGCGCCGGCGGCGGCCAGCCTCGCCGCCCGAACTCCCGCGTCGGCGGCGAAGCCGACCTGCAGGGACTTGCCGGCGGAACCGAATGCCCGCTGCACCCCGCCGGCCGCGGGAACCGAGAGCGCGATCGCGGTGGCGATCCGCTCGGCCGACAGGCCCAGCGCCACCGACGCGGACACGGCGGCGGCCGGCGCCCCGGCCGTACAGGTGGCGTGCCATCCGCCGGCATAGTGCGACCAGCCCAGCGCCACCCCGAGCCGCGCCATCATCCCGGCCCCCGCCAGGTAGGCGCGGGCGTCCCCGCCGACGGCCAGCGTCGCGGGGACGCACACCACGCTGATGTGGGTGGTCGACTCCAGGTGCAGGTCGTCGAAATCCAGGACGTGCCCGACCGCCGCCCAGCGCGCCGCGTCCGGCAGCCCGGCCGACAGCGCCACCAGATCGTCCTGCCGGGCGGCGAGCGTGACCGCTATCGTGTCGAGCAGCGAGCGCTGCGCCAGGTCGAGGTCCGCGGCACTCGGCGCGTAGTCGTGCGCCCACCGGGCCAACGTCTCGGCGGTCGGTTCCATCCACAACTCCCGACTCCCGCCAGCGCGGGGCCACACCTGGATCGCCCGTGTCTGGATCGCCCGTGTCCGCGGCGCACATACCCGTCCGGAGAATAATGTACGGCTAATAGTGATCGGTGACTCGCTGAGCGGCATGGTCACCGTGGAGTCCACCCAGGCACTCGCTGCCGGGGGGTTGATGGCTGCCGGGGGTTGATGGCTACTGTGCGCCTGGCCTGAGGCGCCGGTACAGGTACGCCGGTACAGGTACGACGACCCGGCGGGCCGGGGCTTCCGGATGTTGGCCCGGGGGACCTGTGGGCCTAACTTTCCCGGCCGTGGACGAACCAGCAGGCCCGTCGAGGTCGTCAGGAAGGTCGGGAAGGTGCGGGCCTGGCAGAGTGGATGACCACGGGGCCCGGCAGAGGAGAACATCGATGAGGATCGCGGAAGACATCACGCAACTGATCGGCAACACGCCGCTGGTCCGATTGCGTCGCGTCACGGACGGAGTGGGAGCCCAGGTCGTGGCCAAACTGGAGTCCTTCAACCCGGCGCACAGCGTGAAGGACCGTCTCGGTGTGGCCCTGATCGACGCCGTGGAGCGGGCCGGGCTGATCGGGCCGGACACCGTCATCCTCGAACCCACCAGTGGGAACACCGGCATCGCCCTGGCCATGGTGTGCGCCGCCCGCGGCTACCGCTGCGTCCTGACGATGCCTGAGACGATGAGCACCGAGCGGCGGATGCTGCTGCGGGCCCTCGGCGCGGAGCTCGTGCTCACCCCCGGTGCCGAGGGCATGCCCGGCGCCATCGCGAAGGCGGAGGAGCTCGCGAAGAACGACGAACGGTACCTCATCCCGCAGCAATTCGAGAACCCGGCCAACCCGGCGATCCACCGCGCCACGACCGCCGAGGAGATCTGGCGCGACACCGACGGGCAGATCGACGTGCTCGTCGCCGGAGTCGGCACCGGCGGGACCATCACCGGCGTCGCCCAGGTCATCAAGGAGCGCAGGCCCGAGGCCCGGTTCGTCGCCGTGGAGCCGTCGGCATCGCCGGTGCTCTCGGGCGGCGTGAAGGGACCGCACCCGATCCAGGGCATCGGCGCCGGGTTCGTCCCGCCGGTCCTGGAGACCGGCCTCGTCGACGAGATCATCCAGGTCGATGGTGAGGACGCCTTCGACCTGGCCCGCCGGCTGGCCCAGGAGGAGGGACTCCTGGTGGGCATCTCCTCGGGCGCGGCGGTGTCGGCGGCGCTGCAGGTAGCCCGCCGCCCGGAGAACGCCGGGAAGCTGGTCGTCGTCGTGCTTCCGGACTTCGGCGAGCGCTACCTGAGCACACCGTTGTTCGCCGGGCTCGGGTGACCGGCTGTGCTCTCGACGCTGCGCCATGACCTGCGCACGGTGAAGGAACGGGATCCGGCCGCCCGCTCCACCCTCGAGATCGCCCTGTGCTATCCCGGCGTGCACGCCGTCTGGGGCCACCGGATCAGCCACTGGCTGTGGACCCGTGACCTGCGGCTGCCCGGGCGCGTGGTTGCCACGCTCACCCGCATGCTCACCGGGGTCGAGATCCACCCCGCCGCCACGCTCGGCCCCGGCGTCTTCATCGACCACGCCACCGGCGTGGTCATCGGGGAGACCGCCGAGGTCGGCGCCGACGTCACGATCTACCACGGGGTCACCCTCGGCGGCACCAGCCTGGAACCGACCAAGCGGCACCCCACCATCGGCGACCGAGTGATCATCGGTGCCGGCGCCAAGGTTCTCGGCAACATCACCGTCGGCTCGGACAGCCGCATCGGGGCCAACGCCGTCGTCGTGCGGCCCGTGCCGCCCGGCTCAGTGGTCGTTGGCGTCCCCGGCCAGGTCATCACTCCCAGCCGTCCCCGGCCGGCCACCGCCCTGCCCGGTCAGGACGACGTGCTCCCCGACCTCGTCGGCGTCAGCCTGAAGTCCCTGCTCACCCGGGTCGACCAGCTGGAGGCGGTGCTCGACGGGAACACCGGGAACACCGACGGCCGCGCCGACGGGCGGGTCGCAGCCCGTCCCACGATCCGCCCGCCCCAGGCCGGTGTGTGGCACGGCGAGGACTTCTCCATCTGATCAACAACCTTAATCAACAACCTTAATCAACGACCTTAATCAACGACCTTAATCGGCGACCTGATCAACGACCTGATCAACGACCTGATCGGTGACGCCCCTGGCTCGACCGGTGTCCCTGGGGATCCGGTCGAGCCAGGATTTGCCGGCAAAGCATGCGTCGCCATAACCACTTGATTCCGTCGGTTTAGACCTCGCAATTCTGGAGCTGAGTCAGAATATGTCGATGACGACCACGGTGATGTTGTCCGCGCCGCCGGCGGCCAGCGCCACCGAGGCGAGATGGTGGGCGACCGCGGCGGCGGGCGCGTCCGCCGGCAGGCGCCCGACGTGACCGGCGAGGGCCGTGGCGGCCGAGGCGTAGTTCCACAGCCCGTCGCTGCACAGCACCACCCGTCCCGGCCCGGTGAGGGGCAGCGAGACGACGCGCGGTACCGCCGACCCGCTGCCCGTCCCGATCCAGTGGGTGATGGTGTGGGCGCCGGGCGCCGTCTCGGCCAGCTCGGCCGGAAGCAGGCCGGCCCGCACCGCCTCGGCCGCCAGCGTGTCGTCCTCGGTCAGCAGGTGCGCGCCCCGCGGGCCGAGTAGGTAGGCTCTGCTGTCCCCGAGCCAGCCGACGGCGAGCCGGTCCGCCGTCACGATCGCCGCGACGAACGTGCAGGCCGGCGCGTCGTCGGGGCTGGTGATCGAGGCGACGGCGCTGCGCTGGGCGGCCGCGGCCGCCGCCCGCAGCGCGGCGTTCTCCCAGGGGACGCCGCCGCCCGTCGGCTCGGGAGACCTCGGCGTGCCCACGGCGTCGGCCAGGAAGGCGGTGGCGTCCCGGGCAGCGGCCACGGCGGCCGGTCCCGAGCCGGGAGCCGTCGACACCCCGTCGCACACGACCGCCACGACCGCCGGGCGGGCCGGGCCGGGCAGGTCGGCTGGATAGGCCGGGCCGGCTGGCCCGGGTGGGCCGACGACGGCGAGGGCGAACCCGTCCTCGTTGCTCCGGTGGACGAGGCCGCGGTCCGACACGCCGGCCGCGATCGTCAGGTCGACATCGATCCGGTCGCCGGGCTCGCGGCCGGCCGCCGTCAGGGCCACGCCGCAGCGTTCGCAGAACCGGTCGTCGGGAAGGACCGGCGCCGCGCAGCCGGGGCAGCGTCCCGCCGTGCCGGGGTCCGCCGTGCCGGGGTCCGCCGTGCCGGGGTCCGCCGTGCCGGGGTCCGCCGTGCCGGGGTCCGCCAGGCCGGGGTCCCGTGGCCCCGACGCCGGTCCCGGCCGCTGTCCGGCGTTCATACCAGGGTCCGCGGGCGGACACGGTTGGCGAGGTCGACGAGGGCGTACCGCTCGTCGGTGGTCGCGGCCAGCCGGGCGAGCTCCCGGTAGGCGCGTTCCAGGCCGAAGCGCAGGTCCGCTTCCCGCAGTGCGGCACCGGCGACCGTGACGCCCGGGTCCACCGGGAGCGTGCCGGCCGCCACCAGGTCGAGCGCGGTGGTCAGCAGATCCCGGGTGAGAGCGGCCCGGCGGCCCGAGTCGAGGTCCAGGCCGGCCAGCACGTCCGACGCGGCCATGATGCCGGCCCGGTTGGGGACGCCGGCCACGGTCACCGTGCCGAGTACCCGGGCCAGCCGGATCTGGGCGTCGACGTGGGCGGCCGAGGCCGGTGGTACCCGGCGGTAGGCGGCCACCGCACCGTCGCGGTTGCCCGCGGCGATCCGCACCCGCGCCAGCCCGAACGCCGCGCCGGTGAACGCGTCGTCGGTGCGCGACACCAGGTCATACAGCTGCTGCGCCCGGGGGAGGTCGCCGGCGGCCTCCGCGGTGCGCGCCAGCGCCAGCTTCGGCGCGAGCTCGCCCGGGACCTCGTCGTAGACCCGGTCGAACGCGCCGCGGGCCGCGGCGGTGTCGCCGTCGGCGAGTGCCAGCAGCCCGCGCTGCCAGTCCACCCGCCACTCGAAGGGGTCCTCCGCCTCGATCTCGGCGAGCATCTCGCGGGCGGCGGCGGTCCGGCCCAGGCGCATCCGCAGGTCGGCCAGGTGCAGGCGCGCCCCGACGCTGGTGGTTCCCATCGCACCGAGCAGCTCGGCGAGCTGCTCGGGCGCGAGGTCCGGCAGGGCGGTGAGCGGGTCCGCCGCCGGGTCGTCGGGGTCGGCCCGTAGCCGGGGCAGCACCGACCACGGCGGCAGCGCGGTGAGGCCACCTTCGCCGGTGAGGCCACCTTCGCCGGTGAGGCCACCTTCGCCGGTGAGGCCACCTTCGCCGGTGGGGTGGAGGTCGCCGGTGAACCGCCGGCTCGGCGCCGGCGCCGGGGCCGGTGTCCCGCGTTCGGCCGCGACGATCTCCCGCAGCACCCCCAGCAGTTCGTCGTGCATCTCCTCGGCGCCGGTGAAGCGGCGGTCGGGATCGGGCGCGGTCGCCTTGAGCAGGAACCGGTACAGCGACTCGTGCCGGGCGAGGACGGGATGGTCCGCCGCCGGTGGCATCGTGTGCAGGTAGGTCGAGGTGTTACCGCGGAAGTCCAGGATGAGGGTCGCGAGAGTGCGTCCCACGGCGAACAGGTCGGAGGCGACCGAGGGGCCGGTGGTGGGCACCTCGGGTGCCTGGTAGCCGAGGGTGCCGCAGCCGGCTCCGGCTACTGCGCCGTCGTCGATGCGACGGATCGCGTCGAGGTCGATCAGGCGCGGTGTCTCCCGGCCGAGCATCACGTTGTCGGGTGTGAAGTCGCCGAACACCAGGCCGTTTCGGTGCAGGTAGGCGAAGGCGGGCAGCGCCGCGAGGAGGTAGGCGACGGCCTGGGTGACCGGCAGCGGGTCGGGCCGGCCGGCGTCGGCCCGACGCCGGCACAGCACCTCCCGCAGCGAGGTGCCGCCGATGTACTCCATCACGATGTAGCTCGTGCCGGCATGCTCGACGAAGGTGAAGATCCGCACGATCGCCGGATGGTCGACGGAGGCCAGGAACCGGCGCTCGGCGATGGCCGCGGCCTGTGCCTCGCGGTCGCCGGAGTCGAGCAGGCCCTTGAGCACGACCCAGGAGCCCTCCGCGACGCTCGGGTCCCGGGCGAGGTAGATCCAGCCCTGGCCGCCGTGCGCGAGGGCCCCCGCGATCTCGTACGGCCCGACGCGGTCACCGGCGTGCAGCGTGGGACGGAACGAGAACGGCTGGCCGCATCCCGGGCAGAAGCCCTCGGGACGCGCGGGCCGGCGGCCCCGGGCGCGTCCCACCGGCGCGCCGCACCCGGCACAGGCCCGCCGCCGTTCCGGGATCTGCGGGTCCGCCAGCAGCATCGACGCCGGGTCCGGCACGTCGGGCTCGGGCACGTAGGGCTCGGGCACCTCGACCAGACCCGCGCCCAGCCGGCTCGGTGCGGTCCGCGACCCGTCCTCGACGACGCCGCCGCAGTCCGGCTCCGGGCAGGGGATGACCGCGTTCACGCACGCTCCTCGGTTGAGATCGTGGTTGAGATCGGGGTTGAGGTGAGGGGTGGGCGAGGGGGAGCGCCCCCCGAACGCAGCCGGGTCAGGACCGCGTCCATCTCCCACCGAGAGATCATCATCGGTCAGTCCCGGTAGCGGGCGACCGGTGGCGTCGGCGGCGGGGCGAACGGTGCCGACAGCCACCGCCGGGCCAGCCGTTTCCAGGTGCCGTCGGCGATCGCGCGGGCCAGCACGCCGTTGACGAAGCGGGTCAGTTCCGGATGGTCGAGGCTGACGGCGACCGCGTCCGGCTCGTCCGACAGGGCCGGTCCGACAACGTACAGCCGCGGGTCCTGGGCGGCCATCCCGTTGAGGATGGCCGTGGTGGTCATGACGGCGTCGACCTCCCCGGCCTGGAGCAGCACGAGGCAGTCGGCGATGTTCGGCACGGTGCGCAGCACCGGGCGCGACGGTGCCCGCCGGATGGTCGCCGCCGCGCCGGCCGCCGCGCCGGCCGCCGTGCAGACCCGTCGCCCACCGAGATCGTCCATCCCCTGGTACGGCGAGTCGCGGGGGACCAGGACCCGTTGCGTCTCGTTGTAGTAGACGGCGGAGAAGTCCACCAGCGCGCGCCGCTCGCAGTTCGTCGTCATGGTCGCCACGACGACGTCGACGGCGCCGTCGCGCAGGACCGGGATGCGCTCGGCGTAGGTGACCGCGCGGAACCGCACGTGTCCGTCCGCGCCGAAGATCCTCCGGCCGACCAGGTTGGCGATCTCCACGTCGAAGCCCTCGAACTGGCCGGTGAACGGGCTGATCGACCCGAAGGGCGGGACGTCGGCCAGCACCCCGGCGATGAGGTAGCCGCGGCGTTCGATCGTCTCCAGGACGGTGCCCGTGGGCATCGCGCCCGGCGAGGGCAGCCGGCCCGGCGGGCGCCAGCTGGCCTGCGGATCGTCGCAGGTGGGTGTCGGCGTCACGGCCGCGGCGGCAGGCGTGAGGGCGGCAGGCGTGAGGGCGGCGGGCCGCGGGGGCGTCGGCGTCGCGGGGGCCAGGGGTCGGGCCTGGGCCGGCAGCGGACTGTCGACCGTGCCGCAGGCGGTGACGCCGACCGCCAGGGCGACGGTAATCAGTACCGTCACCGCTCGCGCCGTCGCGACCCGGATGATCATCATCGGCTCACCGGTAGTCGTTGATTCTCAGCTGGATGCCGACGAAGGCCAGGGCCGCGGCGAGCCCGAGCGCCACGGTGGCGCCGAGCGGCAGGCGGTTCAGCGCCTCGCCGGCGGCGGACAGGCGCGCTTCGAAGCGGGTACGGCTGGTCGTGAACACCGCTTCCGAGGCGTCGTCGAACCGGGTGAAGGAGGTCGTGCCCTCGCCGAGCGCCACGGCCACCGCCTGCTGGAACCCGCCGACATCGGACACCAGGTTACCGACCCGCAGGCTTGTCGCCTGGTATCCGCGCCAGGCCGGTTCCAGGGCGGCGCGGGCCGGGCCGTCCGGGCCGCGCAGGGCCACCGTCGCCGGCAGAACCCCGGTCCCGCTCCGGCGCCCCCTGTCGTCGTAGCCCAGTCGGGCGGCCGCGGCGCGGGCGTCCTCGTCGAGTTCCACGCCGTTGCCGTGGGCGACCAGCGACAGGCTTTCGTCACCCCATGCCCGTAATGCCAGCACCCGGGCCTGCGCGGTCAGCGTCATCGGGACGTACCCGTGGTCCCGGCTTTCGACGAGACGGCCACGTTCCACGCCGAACGCGGTCAGCGTCAACCCGAGGATGATCGCGGTGAGCGCCGTGGCGGCGAGCAGCGGCAGATTGAGGATCCGGTGGGTGCGCCGGAACAGCCGCACCTGCAGCGCGACGAGCCCGGCGAGCGTCGCGGCGCCGACGGCGCCGACCAGGAACACCTGGTGCCAGGAGCTCGCCCGCCGGTAGCCGTGGTCGATGTCGGTGGCGTCGGCGGTGGCCAGCGCGTCGGCAGCGGGCAGGATGGTGTCCCGCATCAGCGCGGACGCCTGCCGCAGGTAGGCCCCGCCGACGGCGAGGCCGAGCCGGTTGTTCGCCCGGGCCCGTTCGACCAGGCCGGTGTAGACGGGCAGTTGCGCGCAGAGCACGGCCAGGGGCTGGCGCGGACCACCGGCGCGGGCGAGATCGACGACGCGGTCGCCCGCCGCGGCGATGCTGCGCGCGTAGGCGGCACGCTGCCCCGGTGGTTCGACGCCGCCGGCGAGGAAGGCACGGGCCGCCGTGGCGTCCGCCGCCCAGAGCTCGGCGCGCAGGCTCTGGGCGGCGATGAAGGACGCGCCGCTGTCCTTGGTCAGGGTGTCGATCGCGTGCCGGCGGGTCTGCGTGGCGCCGAGGGCGGTAACCCACAGTGCGACGAGCGCGAGGACCACGAGCACGGACAGCAGGCGCAGCCGGCCCGGCGGGGTCGCCGCCCGGCGCCGTACCCCCGTAGCCACCGCGGTCATGGCTGGTGAGCGTATGGCCTGCGCAACCGCCGGGTAGCCACACTGTCACCTTGGCGTCACCCCGGCTGGTACCTCGTGCTGGCGCTGCGGCTGTGGGGCCAGCCGGTAGCCGCCACGGGCTCAGCCGAGCCGCCGGGAGGAGGTGGCCGGCACCGGTTCCGGTTCGGCGGCCGTCGGCCGGTGCGCGGAGTGCTCCACCCAGGCGGCCCCGGCGGTCGTGGTGGGATGGCCGAGCAGGTAGCCTTGGCCGTAGGGGATCCCGGCCGCCATCGCCGTGTCGAGCTCCATCGGGGTTTCGATGCCCTCGGCGATGACGCAGCCGCCGATCTCGCCGGCGACCTGCACCAGTCCCGTCGCGATGGCGCGCCTGGCCGGATCGGTGTCGATCCCGTGGGTGAGGACCCGATCCAGTTTGATGATCTCCGGGCGCAGGTGGATGAGCTGTTCCAGGCCCGCGTAGCCGGTGCCGACGTCGTCGATCGCGATGCGGACCCCGCGGCGGCGCAGCACGCCGACGGCGACCAGCAGCTCCGAGTCGTCGCCGATGTGCTCGTGCTCGGTGATCTCCACGATGAGGCGATCGGCCCCCCGGTCGGGAAGGATGTCGACCAGGCCGGAGGTGATGGTGGACGGCGAGGCGTTGACGGCGAGGGTGAGGTCGGACGGGAGCGTCGGCAGGACGGTCAGCGCGTGGCGGATCGCCATGAGTTCCAGTTCGATGCTCAGGCCGACGGTTGCGGCGTCGTTGTACCACTGCTGCGCATCGCCGGTCGTGTGGGGGAAGCGGGACAGCGCCTCGACCCCGACGATCCGCTCGTCCGTGAGCCTGAAGATCGGCTGGAAGATCATCTTTGGGCCGCCCGCGTCGATGAGGTCGCTCACCTCCTGCCAGATGCGGCGTCGCTGTTCCCACAGGCGGTGCAGGTCGAGGACCGCGTCGCTCAGGAAGGCCGCCAACAGGTGCAGGAAGTGCACGTCGCGGTCGCGTGGGTGGGGGAGCGCGTCGTGGGCGAGGCAGCCGACTATGCCGTACACCTCGCCGTCGTTGTCGGCGACCGGCGCCGCGGCGTACGCGCCGACGCCCAACTCGCGGACGACGCCCGCGTCCGCGGTGCGCGGATCGGTGCGCGTGTCCGCGACGATCTCCGGTATCTCGCCGGACAGCACCCGCCCGAGCAGGGCATGCTCGCGGCGGATCGTCGAACCCGGCGCCAACCTGAACCCCCGTGCGTCCCCGCTGAGAACCTGCAGGACAAGCAGATCCCCGTCGATCCGGGCCAGCCCCGCGACGTCCATCCGCAGATGCCGGCGCAGGATCTCGAGGAGATCCGTCACTACTGTGTCCGGCTGTGTGACGCCTGCCGGCGGGCCCAACGTCGACAGCGCATCCGTCATCCGGACCACCTCCATGTTCGGCATGCCCGAAACCACCCGCTGTCATGCCGGGCCGGAGCGCTGTCATGCCGGGCCGGAGCTCAGGCCAGGGCGGCCTCGACGGCGTCACCGACCAGCTGGCCCAGCCGCGGTGGCGCTCCGCGACGCACGCGCACGTGCAGGGGTTCGGGCGCAACGGCGGGCAGGTCGTGGCGCCGTTCGAGCCCCGGGGGAACCGGCCCGACGTCGGCGAGCAGAGCCACCCCGACCCCGGCGCGGGCGGCGTGCAGCACACCGGCGAGATGGCCTGCCTCACCGACCACCCATGCCGTGCGCCCGACCCGCGCCAGGGTGCTCAACGCCTGGCTGCGAATGGTGCAGGGATCGTTGATCGCCACGAGGGGCAGCGGCCGGTCCGGCGGCGGAGGAGTCCAGCCGGCGGCGGCGTACCAGGCGAGGGGAAGGCAGCCGGCGGGGCGGGCCACCGCGCCCCGTGCCGTTCCCAGGAGCACGGCGACGTCGACGGCACCCTGGTCGAGGGCCTCGGTGAGCCGGGCTCCCCGGTCGAGGCGGAACCGGATCTGAGCCTCGGGAAAACCGGTGGTCAGGGTGGACATCCACAACGGCAGCAGATGGTCGGCGGCGTGCTCGGTCGCCCCGACGGTGATCGTCCGAAGCTCCGCGGGCGCGCCGCCCTCCCGCCGGCCGACCCCCAGCTGCTCGAGCGCGCCGTCGTGCAGGGCGAGGATCCGCCGGGCCGCGGTCAGGAGCAGCTCACCATCCGGAGTGAACCGGGTGGCGCGACCGTCCGGCTCGACCAGCGGGCGGCCGATCGCCTTCTCCAACCGGCGGACATGCTGGCTCACGGCGGACTGCGAGATACACAGCAGGTGCGCGGCGCGGCGGAAGCCCCCGCAGTCGGCAATGGTGACGAAACTTCGCAAAGCCGTTACATCGAGCACGGGGGACACGGGCGCACTATAACACGAATTGATTACGTTTCGTGATTAGTTCGATCACGAATCCGCGTTGGACATTGGTTGGAAAAGGCACCACTCTCAGGAACATGGTCGGCAGGTCGAGCGCATCCGAGTATGGGCTGGTCATGGCGTACGGGCTGGTCACGGCCCGGGCCGGGGCCTGCCGTCGGGCGCGGGACCCGCTCGGCCGGTGCGTGCTGACGCGGCGGCGAGTCGTCGACTTCGGGATCCTCGCATCCTCCTGCTGTCGCTGCTGTTGACGCGGTCCTCGCCGCCCGGCCCGACGGCGCTGCGCTCCCTGATGACCGTCTTCCAGCACGTGCGGCAGGCCCGCGATCCCTTCTGGCCCGACGATCTTTACCGGACGATGATCGCCGACTCGCTGACCCGGCCGGTCCTGCTCAACGCCGTCCGGGCCGAGCCGGAGCTGGGCGCCCCGGTCCGCGGCGGACTGCCCGCCACGAAGATCCGTCGTACCGCCGACGGTTGGGTGCTGACTGGGCACAAAGGCTACGCGACGAGCTCGGAGGGCCTGAGCTACCACCTGGCATGGGCGGCGACCGAGGACGACGACCCGTTGCTGGGACACGCGATCGTGCCGGCTGACAGCCCCGGAATCCGCATCGTGCGCACCTGGGACCACTTCGGGCTGCGGGCAAGCAGCACCCACGACGTGATCTACACCGACGTCGAGATCCCCACCGGGAACTTCCGGGGGGTGCCCCGCTCCGCCCAGCCTGCCGACACGAGCCTGGCCGCCGTCACGATCGGCGCCACCGCCCTGTATGTCGGGGTGGCGCGGGCCGCACAGGAGTTCTTCGTGCGCTTCGCGAACGAACGCGTTCCGACGTCGCTGGGCCGGCCGATCGCCACCACCGAGCGGATCCAGACGATCGCCGGGGAGATCGAGGCGCAGCTCGTCGCCGCCGAGGAGGTCGCCTTCGGGGTGGCCCGCCGCTTCGATGAGGGCGCGCCGGACGCCGCGGAGCGTGCGGTGCTCGCGAAGCCCCTCGTCGCCCGGGCCGCCATCACCGCCGTGCAGACCGCCGTCGCAGCCATCGGCAACCCCGGCCTGACGCGGCACAACCCGCTCGAACGGCACCTGCGCGACGTGCACTGCGTCCGCGTCCATCCCCCCCAGGAGGACACGGCGCTGCTGATCGCCGGTCGCCGGACCCTCGCCACCGCAGCTCCCGCTGTGCGGTCCCCTGCCCCGCCCGCACCACCCGAATCGACGCCGACCTCGTCGTCTCGTCCAGGAGCACCTCCAGGAGCACCTCCAGGAGCACCATCACCATGACTACCCCGACTACCCCGACTACCCCGCACCGGCACCGAACGACGCGAAGGCTGGCCGCAGCGGCCGTCTCCGTCCTCACGACCGTCACGCTCGCGGCCTGCGGGAACGGCGGCGGCAGCACGGCGTCGGGCGGGACCCCCGTCCCCGGCGGGCGGCTGAAGATCGCCTTCTGGTCGGACCTCCAGAACTGCGTCGACCCCAACCAGGTGTACTGGATAGAGACGCGCAGCCTCGACCGGAACATCGCCGACTCACTGACCGATCAGGATCCCAGCACCGGGAAGATCGTTCCCTGGCTGGCCAACAGCTGGACGGTGAGCCCCGACGCCAGCGAGTACACGTTCTCGCTGCGTAAAGGTGTGACCTTCAGCGACGGCACCACGCTCGACGCGGCTGCGGTGAAGACGGCCTTTGACGGGTTGCACGCGCTCGGCGCCAAGTCGACGCTGGGCCTGAGCTACCTGGCGAACTACAAGGCGACGACGGTCGTCGACCCCACCACGGTGAAGGTCGCCTTCAAGGGCGCCGCCCACCTCGACGGCATCGACGTCACCTACATCGCCGAGGACAGCGTCCGCGTCGGCCTTGACGATCCCGTGCCCGGGCAGTACTTTCGCCCCCTCTGGGACGCGCTGCACCTCGACTTCGGCCTCTCGCTCACCCAGAACACGACCGTCGGCGCGCTGCTCGCCGACAAGCTGCCCACGACCCTCGCCCTCGCGGCGGTCGCCGTCGTGCTCATGGCGGTGCTCGGCGTCACGGTCGCCTACCTCGCCAGCTACCTCCAGTGGGGGCCGGCGCGGGCGCTGCTGCCCCGGCTGCCCGCCGTCGCCATCTCGCTGCCGCCCTTCTTCGTGGGGCTGCTGCTCATCCAGATCTTCGCCTTCTCCCTCGGCTGGTTCCCGGCCACGGGCACGGACGGGTGGCGCAGCCTGGTGCTGCCCGCGCTGACCCTGTTCGGCGTCCTCGTCGGCCACATGGTGGCGAACGCCGTGGTCGTCGAGACCGTCTTCTCCCGCAGCGGCATCGGGCTCCTGGCCCAGCAGTCGGTCCTCAGCCAGGACGTGCCTGTCGTGCAGGCGATCGTCCTGATCGCCGCGGCCCTGTTCGTCACCGTCAACCTGCTCGTCGACCTGCTCTACTCGCTTCTCGACCCACGCGTCGCGTGGACGCCCCGGGTCAACTAGGCAGGAACTGATGCCCGAGAACATCCTCGCCAGGAATCGCGACCTCGCCCACCGAGAAGCTGCGCGGCCCGAGCCTCCACCACCTGTTCGGCACCGACGAACTCGGCCGGGACCTGTTCACCCGGGTCATCCACGGCTCCGCCATGACGGTCCGGGCAACCGGGGCGTCCGTGCTCATCGCGGTCGTCGTCGGTCTCGCGATCGGTGTCCTCGCCGGATTCTTCGGCGGCTGGATCGACGTGTTCCTCATGCGCGTGGTGGACGTTCTGCTCGCGATCCCGCTGCTGCTGGCGCTCGCGATCGTCACCGCCCTCGGGTTCGGCCTGGTGCCGATGGCGGTCGCGGTGGCGGTGGCCCTCGTGCCGCAGTTCGCGCGGACCACCCGGGCCCAGGTGTTCCAGGTCAAGGGCCAAGCCTACGTCGAGGCCGCCCGCACCGGGGGCGCATCCTGGGGTCGGGTGCTGTGGAAACACATCCTGCCCAACTCGTGGGGTCCGGTGGCGGTGCTCGCGGTCCTCGACTTCGGGACGGCCGTGCTCGTCATCTCCTCGCTCAGCTTCCTGGGCTTCGGTGCCCCGCCACCGGCGGCAGAATGGGGGACACTCATCTCGAACGGGCGCAACTTCCTCATCACCAGCCCCTGGCTGTCGCTGCTGCCGGGTCTGTTCGTCGGGCTGGTCGTGTTCAGCCTCAACCACATTGCCCGCACGATCGAAGAGGTGCAGCGGTGAACATGGTGAACACGGTGAGCGCGTGAATGCCGTGAGCACGGTGAGCACGAAGGCGGACGCCGTGGCGGGCCGGAACATCGTGGAGCTCACCGGGCTGTCCGTCGCGGGCACCGGCGTGACCGGCGCGTCCGAGCGGGTGCTGCGGACGATCCGCGGCACGGTGATCGGACTGGTCCCGCAGGACCCGATGGTCGGGCTCAACCCGACGATGCGGATCGGCGGGCAGGTGGCCGAGGCCGTGCGCCGCAGCGGCGTTGACAAGCGGCTCGTCTCCGCCGAGGTGGTCGAGGCGCTCGACCGGGCCGGGCTCGACAACCCGGTCCTGCGGGCCCGGCAGTACCCGAACCAGCTCTCCGGCGGCATGCGGCAACGGGTCCTCATCGCGATCGCGATCGCCGCGCATCCGCGCCTCATCGTCGCCGACGAACCGACGAGCGCGCTCGACGTCACCGTGCAGCGGCGGATCCCCGACCATCTCGGCCGCCTGGTTGCCGAGTCCGGCACCTCGCTGCTCATCATCACCCACGACCTCGGGGTCGCGGCCGACCAGGCCGACCGGGTCGTCGTGATGCGGCGCGGCCGGGTCGTCGAACGCGGGGCACCGGCGTCGATCCTGCGCACCCCGCGCGACCCTTACACCCGCCACCTCATCGAGGTGGCGCCGGCGTTGTCGTCCACCGGCGGCCTCGTCCCGCGCTTCCCCGAGGCGCCCCCGGCTCCCGAGCTGCTGCGGCTAGAGGGGATCACGAAGGACTTCCGGCTGCCCCGGACCCGGGGCGGGGAGCGGGTCTTCCGGGCGCTGGACGAGGTGTCCCTGTCGGTGCGGGCGGGCCAGACCCTGGGCCTCCTCGGCGAGTCCGGGTCGGGCAAGACCACCGCGCCGCGCATCGCGATGGGCCTGGAGAAGCCGACCAGCGGCCGGATCCACCTCGACGGGCAGGACATCACCTCCGCCGGCTGGTCGCAGCTGCGGCCGCTGCGGCGGCGGTTCCAGCTTGTCCACCAGAACCCGTTCTCCTCACTGGACCCGCGGTTCACCGTCGGGGAGAGCATCGCCGAGCCGCTGCTCTCCTTCCGCGTCGGCGACCGGGCCAGCCGCGCCGCCCGGGTGCGCGAGCTGCTCGATCAGGTCGCCCTGCCCGCCGCGTTCCGCGGCCGCCGGCCGATCGAGCTCTCCGGCGGCCAGCGCCAGCGGGTCGCGATCGCCCGGGCACTCGCGATCGAACCCGAGCTGGTCTTCCTCGACGAACCCGTCTCGGCGCTCGACGTGTCGGTGCAGGACCAGATCCTGACCCTGCTCCTGCGGCTGCAGCAGGAGCTCGGGGTCGCCTACTTCTTCATTTCCCACGATCTCGCCGTCGTGGCCCAGCTCGCCCACGAGGTCGCGGTGCTGCGCGCCGGCCGCATCGTCGAGAGTGCTCCGGCGGCCGACGTCCTCACCGCGCCGACGCAGGACCACACCCGCGAGCTGCTCGGCGCGATTCCCGGGCAACGGTTCGCGGCCGCACTCGCCGCCGCCCAAGGAAAGGACGCACGATGAGTCGCAGGTACGCACGCACGGTGAGTCGCGGGTACGCACGCACGGTGAGTCGCAGGTACATCGTCATCGGAGCCGGGGCCGTCGGCGCGACCGTCGCCGTGGAGCTGCGGCTCGCCGGGATCGACGTCGTCGTCGTGGCCCGGGGCGCGAACCTCGCGGCGCTGCGGGCGGGCGGGCTGCGCTACATCCGACCGCCGGCCACGCCCGGCGGTGAGCCCGACGAGCGGCGGATCCCCCTCGACGTCGTCGGCGGCCCGGACGAGGTCGACCTGCGTGGTGACGACGTGCTCGTCCTCGCCACCAAGTCGCAGGACTCCGAGGCGCTGCTCGCGCAGTGGGCATGGCGGCCGGTTGACGTTGACGGCACGCGGCGCACGGCGGCGGAGGCGCTGCCCGTCGTGCTGCTTCAGAACGGGATCGAGAACGCCCGTACGGCGTTGCGCCGGTTCGCCACGGTGATCGACGCGGTCGTCCTCAGCCCCTCCTCGCACGTGCGACCCGGCGAGGTCGTGTCCCCGGCGGCCCCGCTCGCGGCGGCCTTCTACCTGGGCCGCGCCCCTCGCGGCGCCGTTGACGACCCGACCGCCGAGGCTGTCGCGGCCGACCTGCGCCGAGCCTCGTTCGCCGTCGCGGTCGTCGCGGACATCGACCGACGCAAGGCCGGCAAGCTGCTGGGCAATCTGGCCTACAACCTCGACGCGATCTACGCTCCGAGCGAGCTGCGCGACGCGGCGGCTGCCGTGCTGGTCGAGGAGGCGCGGCGGGTGTTCGCCGCGGCCGGCGTGGAGACCGCCGGCGTCTGTCCGGACGACGGGCTCGACCTGTCCGGCCTCGTTCCGCACGAGATCCCCGGCTTCTCCCGGGAGGGCAGCTCCACCTGGCAGAGCCTGGCGCGTGGCGGGTCGGTCGAGTCGGACTTCCTCAACGGCGAGATCGTGCTGCTGGCCCGCCTGCACGGGCTGGCGGCACCGGTCAACGCCGGGGTGCAGCGGCGGATCGCCACCGCGGCGCGCACCGGCACGCCGCCGGGCGGATTCGACCAGGCCGACCTCGCCGCCCTGCTGGCCTCGGCACCTGCCGGCGTGGTCCCCTATGCCGACGTGGTCCCCTATGCCGACGTGGCCCCGGATGCCGGCAGGACACGTGCCGGCGTGGCGCTCGGGGAGGTCCTCGTCAACGTGAGACGTCTGCACGACGAGCTGCTCTCGCCCGGCCCGCCGCTGCTGCTCGACGTCCGCTGGGCCCTGGGTGACCCCCACGGGCACGACCACTACCGCGAGGGCCACCTGCCGGGCGCGGTCTACGTCGACCTGGACACCGAGCTCGCCGCCGCACCGGGCGGGACCGCCGGGCGGCATCCGTTGCCCGAGCTCGTCAACCTCCAGCAGGCCGCCCGGCGCTGGGGGCTGACCGCCGGGCGTGCGGTCGTGGTCTACGACGCGGTCGGCGGGCTGTCCGCCGCCCGGGCCTGGTGGCTGCTGCGCTGGGCGGGCGTCGCCGACGTCCGCATCCTCGACGGGGCACTCGCGGCCTGGCAGGAGGCCGGGTTCCCGCTCGAGACCGGCGAGATCATCTCGGCGCCCGGCGACATCGTCCTGCACGCCGGTCAGCTGCCGGTGCTCGACGCGGACGGCGCCGCCCGGGTGGCCCGCGAGGGTGTCCTCCTCGACGCCCGTGCGGCCGAGCGGTATCGCGGCGAGGTGGAACCGATCGACCCGCGCGCCGGCCACATCCCGGGAGCGGTGAGCGCCGCGACGGGGGAGAACCTCGACGCGAGTGGCCGGTTCCTGCCCCGGGACGAGCTGCGGGCCCGGTTCGCGGCCCTCGGCGTCGGCGGCGGCGGCGACGTCGGCGTCGGCGGCGACGGGAACGGGGCCGGCGGGCGGGCGCGGCCGGTCGGGGTGTACTGCGGATCCGGAGTGACGGCCTCCCACGAGATCGCCGCGCTCGCCGTCGCCGGCATCGACGCCGCCCTGTACCCGGGTTCCTGGTCGGCCTGGTCGGCCGACCCCGACCGGCCCGTCGCCACGGGTCCGCAATGACCCCGGCGCGGTTCGCGGTCGCGCTGCCGGCCGGGCAGTGGAGCACCGATCCGGCCGTCGTCAACGCCCACCGGTGGGACCGGTCCGGCTGGCAGCCCGCGGGCCGCCCGATCGGCGTCGCGTTCGCGCGCGAGGTGACCGACGTCCAGGCGGTGCTGCGGGCGGCGAGCGCGGCGCGGGTAGCGGTGACGGTGCGCGGCGCCGGTACCGGCCTCGCCGGGGGAGCCGCGGCCTCGGCGGGCAGCGTCGTGCTCGACCTGTCCGGAATGAACCGCATCCGCGAGCTGTCGGTTACCGACGCGGTCGCGGTCGTCGAGCCTGGCGTGATCACCGCCGATCTCGATCGGGCGGCCCGCGAGGTCGGCCTGTGCTACGCGCCGGATCCGGCGAGCGCGGCCATCTCCACCATCGGCGGGAACATCGCGACGAACGCCGGGGGCCTGAGCTGTGCGAAGTACGGCGTGACCCGGGAGTCGGTGCTCGGTCTGGACGTCGTCCTCGCAGACGGCGAGCGCATCAGCACCGGGCGGCGAACCGTCAAGGGGGTCGCCGGCTACGACCTGACCGGGTTGTTCGTCGGATCGGAGGGAACTCTCGGGGTGGTCGTCGGCGCCACCGTGCGGCTGCGGCCCGCGCCGCGCTCCACGGTCATCCTGGCGGCCTTCTTCGACACCTTCGCCGAGGCCGCCGAGGCCGTCACCGCGCTTGGCGTCGCCGGGATCGTCGTGGCCGTGGCCGAACTGCTCGACGGCCGCACGGTGCGGGCCGTCGACGCCGCCACCGGCAGCGACCTTGCCTCCGCCGGCGAGGTCTTCCTGCTCGTCCAGACCGACGGGTCGGGCGCGGGAGAGGAGGCCGATGCCGTCGAGGGCATTCTCGCCGAGCGGGCGAGGAAGGTCCGGCGGTCGGTGGACGAGGCCACGGCGGAGGCGCTGCTCGCCGCGCGCCGCTCGGCGCTACCCGCGCTGGAGCGCCTCGGCCGGGTGCTCATCGAGGACATCGCCGTGCCGCGCGGCCGGATGGCGCAGGCCGCCGCGCGCATCGTCGAGATCGGCGCCGCCACCGGCGTGGACATCTTCACTCTGGCCCACGCCGCCGACGGCAACCTGCATCCCATCATCGTGGTCGACCCCGTCGACCCCGTCGACCCCGCCGACCCCGCCATCCCCGAGCGTGCCTGGCACGCCGCCGAGCAGATCTTCGCCACCGCGCTGGACCTGGGCGGAACGGTGACCGGCGAGCACGGCGTCGGGGTGCTCAAACGGCGCTGGCTCGCCACGGAGCTCGGCTCACGCAGCCACGACCTGCAACTCCGGCTCCGTCAGGTCTTCGACCCGGCCGGCATCCTCAACCCGGGCCGCGCGATCTGACCATTGACCGGCCCGCGCCGCCGTGAGTGTCGCTTCTCGCACGGTGGGCGGGGACCGGGCGAATCTTCCCAGCGCTCCCGATGGTGAGAATCGCTACCGACAGTGAGAATCGCTACCGATGGTGAGAACAGTCCCAACGGCGAGAACACGAGAACGGGGACAGTCTCGGCCGCGCGCCCCATCATTGTCGATGTGGGCAGTGGGGCCGGGCGCGCTGTTCGCCTCATGACTTCGTCGTCCCGAGGAGAAGACCATCATCAAGGGCACCTTCCGTTCCTTGTCCGTCTACAATTTCCGGCTCTTCGCGGGTGGCCAGGTGTTGTCCGTGACGGGAACCTGGATGATGGTCGTGGCCCAGGACTGGCTCGTCCTTTCGCTGAGCGGCGACTCGGGAACAGCCCTGGGCCTCGTGACCGCCCTGCAGTTCACCCCGATGCTGTTGCTGACCCTCTACGGCGGAAGGCTCGCGGACCGCTACGACAAACGCCGGCTACTGACCGTCGCGAACCTGGCCTCCGGACTGCTCGCCCTGGCGCTGTCGCTGCTGGTGTTAACCGGCACGGTCCGGCTGTGGCACATCTGCCTGTTCGCACTGGGCCTCGGTCTCGTGAACGCCGTCGAGATGCCGACCCGGATGGCATTCGTGAGCGAGCTGGTCGGCGCCGAACTCCTCCCCAACGCGTCGGCGCTGAGCGCGGCGTACTTCAACGTCGCCCGGGTCGCCGGCCCGGCCGTCGCCGGCCCGTTGATCGGCGGCTTCGGTACCGGCCCGGTCATGATGTTCAACGCCGTGAGCTACCTCGCGACGGTGGTGGGTCTGCGGATGATGCGCCCGGCCGAGATGCACCGCGACGCGCGCCGGGCGACCTCCACCCGCGTCGTCGACGGACTGCGGTACGTGCTCGGCCGGGAGGACCTGGTGCTCGTGCTTGGACTCGTCGCGACGATCGGGCTGTTCGGCCTGAACTTCCAGCTCACCGTGCCCCTGCTCGCCAGGACGGTATTTCATGCCGACGCGGCGGCCTTCGGGCTGCTCACCAGCGGGCTCGCCGCCGGATCGCTGCTCGCGGCCCTCGTGACGACCGCCCGCCGCACCCGCCCGTCGGCCGGCATGGTGATCGGATCCGCGCTCGCGTTCGGCCTGCTGGAGACGGTGACCGGCTGGGCGCCCAGCTATGCCACGGCGGCCGTGCTCCTGATCCCTACCGGCTTCGCGACGATCTACTTCGCTCAGGCGGCGAACCACCGCATCCAGCTCGGCAGCGATCCGCAGTACCGAGGCCGGGTGATGGCGATCTATACCCTGATCCTGCAGGGATCGACGCCGCTAGGTGCCCTGTTCGTCGGCTGGCTCACCGAGCACCGTGGCGCCCGCGCCGGGTTCTACATCGGAGGTCTCGTTTCGGTCGCCGCCGCGATCGCCACACTGGTGGTGGACCGCATGCGGGCCGCGGCCGTCGACGACCCGCCACGCCCCGGCGCCCCGGCGCCCGGCGCCCGAACTGTAGAGGGTTAGTCACGGTCCACAGTCTCCGCCATTGCTAACCCGCCACACTTTCCCGTTTCCCACACCGGGCCGCCCGCCACCTAGTGGTCCTGTTGCCGGAGGTGATGTGTCGAACGCCGAGTCGAACGCCGAGCGGAAAAGAGCCCCGGGAACCCTTGCATCGCCTAAGCTGGAGACTGAGGGATTCCCCGGATAATTCGATTCCATCACGAGAGCGGTGTACTATCATCATGCGAGTATCCGACCGCGGCGGTGGCCGTGTCCAGTGACGTCGATCTGTGGCTGAGGCGTTTCCATCCGGCGTCGGCGAGCGCCCCGCGGCTTGTCTGTTTTCCCCATGCGGGCGGCGCGGCAAGCTTCTACGTTCCGCTATCCAGGGCATTGTCGCCGGTCGCCGAGGTGCGTTCGGTGCAGTATCCGGGCCGCCAGGACCGGCGGACGGAGAGGCCCGAGACGGCCATCGAACCCCTCGCGGACCGCATTGCCGACGTGCTGCGTCCCCTCACCGACCGCCCGCTGGCGTTCTTCGGTCACAGTATGGGGTCGACCGTCGCCTTCGAGGTGACCCGCCGGCTGGAGGCGGCGGGCGGCCCGGTGCCGTTCGTGCTGTTCGCATCCGGCCGCAGAGCCCCGTCGGCCTCCCGCGCCGAATCCGTGCATCTCCTGGACGACGAGGGTTTTCTGCGGGAAATCCGTGCGCTTGGTGGAACCGACCCGCGCATCCTCGCCGATCCCGAAATACTGAAGCTGATCCTGCCGCCCACCCGGGCGGACTACCGGGCGATCGAAACGTATTCTGCCCCGTCGGACGCGGTGATCGGTACGGCGATTACCGTGCTGGTCGGGGATTCCGACGCCAAGGCCACCGTGGCCGAGGCCGAACAATGGCGGGCGCACACGACCGGTGCGTTCACGCTGAAGGTCTTTCCCGGTGGCCATTTCTATCTGTCGGACCAGCAGGCCGCCGTCATCGACACCGTCTCGGCCGGGCTGGTTCCCGCGGCCACCGCGGGGCCCTCGCTCTGACCCGTCGGCTTGCCCCGCCGGCTGGCTCGTCGGTCAACGTTGTCGACCTGGACGTGTCGACCTGGACGTGACCCCCACCACGGGCACCGGCGGCACCCCGGGCGGGATTCGCGTCAGCGTATTTCGTTCGGGGCCGTGGCACCGCGGCTACGCTTCGACCGTGCGGTACGGGTCGGGACGCGAGGGACGCGAGGGACGCGAGGGACACGAGGGACACGAGGGTGTGGTGGCCGGTCTGCTCGCCGCGGCCGCGGCCGAGACGGGCGCGTCCGTGGGGACCCCGCCGGCGCGGGCGATGTCCCGCGCCTACCGGGAGTTGTCCGACCGGTATCGCGCGAACACCGCCACACCGGGTGACGGCGAGCTGACGGCGGATCACGTCCAGGCCTACCTCGCCGCCCGACTGCCCGCGACGCTGGCGGTCACCCGCGCGGTTCTCGGTGAGGTGGCGCTGCGCCGCCCGGACTGGCGGCCCGGGTCCGTCCTCGACCTGGGCGCGGGTCCCGGGACGGCGACCTGGGCCGCGCTGGCGGTCTTCCCCGGCGTGACCCGGGCCGTCCTGGTCGAGCGGTCCGCGCTGATGATCGACGTCGGTCGCCGGCTGGCCCGCCGCGGTGGCGCGCCGGCGCTGGGCACCGCGACCTGGCAGCGCACGTCCGTGCTCACCCCGCCCGGCGACGGCGCGGACCGGGCCGACCTGACAGTGGCGGCCTATGTGCTGGGCGAGCTCGCCGACGGCGACCGGGCCGCAGCCGTGGCCGCGTGGTGGCGGGCCACCGCGGCGGAGTTGGTCATCATCGACGCGGGAACCCCGGCCGGCTTCGCGCGGATCCGCGCCGCGCGCTCGGCGCTCGTCGAGACCGGCGCGACCATCACCGCGCCCTGCCCCGCCGACGACGACTGCCCGATGACGGCGGGGGACTGGTGCCACTTCGGCCGGCGGGTCGAGCGCAGCGCACTGCACCGGGCGATGAAGGACGGTGCGCTCGGGTACGAGGACGAGAAGTACTCCTACCTCGTCGCGTCGCGCCGGCCGCCCGCGCACGCCGCCGGTCGGGTGCTGCGCGTGCCGCGGGCCCGCTCGGGCCATGTCCGCCTGACGGTCTGCGAGGCGCCGCGGCAGGGTGACGTGGTCATGCCGCGGCAGCGTGACGTGGTCGTTTCCCGCAGCGAGAAGGAGGCCTACCGCTGGGCCCGGCGGGCCTCCTGGGGGGACGCCGTCCCGCCCGGCACCGGGCCGCGCTGACCCGCTGTCAACGTCGGGACCCGCCGGTGACCGGAACCCGGTGACCGGAACCCTTTGACCTGGTACCCGGCAGTCATGGCCAGTTACCGGCTGTCTACGCTT
Organism: Frankia sp. BMG5.23; assembly: GCF_000685765.2. Classification (NCBI taxonomy): domain Bacteria; kingdom Bacillati; phylum Actinomycetota; class Actinomycetes; order Frankiales; family Frankiaceae; genus Frankia; species Frankia sp. BMG5.23. The sequence goes on along the minus strand of NZ_JDWE01000020.1, from coordinate 44,243 downwards.
ATGTCTGTTATGCCGTTGTCTGTTATGCCGTGTCGGTGTGCGTCGAAGCCGGTCCATCAGATGGACGGCGGGTCGACGGCGGCCCGCCGCCGGGCCCGCCGGTCGGGCCGCACGCCGGCGCTGATCGTCGCGGCCATCTGCGGGTGTTCGTTTGTCGTCAGCCTGGTCCTGCAGGCGACGCTGTACCGGCACGGCTCGGGTGACGCGGACGAGGCGGCCTACGTCCTGCAGGCGCGCATGCTGCTCGACGGCCGCCTCACCCTGGACGCGAACACCGTCGAGCCGTTCTTCCGGCCCTGGCTGACCGGGGAGCACGACGGGCGGGTGTTCACCAAGTACCTTCCCGGGTGGCCGGCGCTGCTCGCCGCGTCCCAGGCGTTGTTCGCCACCATGGCCGTCGCCCCGGCCCTGGTGGCGGCCGGCTGGGTGGCCGGGACGTACCGGCTGGCCCGCGAGCTCTTCGACGACGCGGTCACCGCGGTCACGGCGGCGGTGTTCGTCGCGCTGTCCCCGCTCGTCCTGGTACACACCTCGCTGCCCCTCGCCTACGCGTGCGGAGCCGCGACGCTGACCCTGGCGTGCGCGGCGCTGCTGCGTGGCGGCCGGACCGGGGCGCGGCTGTCGCTCATCGGCGGCGGGGCAGGCCTGGGATTCGTCCTGCTCCTGCGGCCCTTCGACGCGGTGATCGTCGCCGTTCCCGTCGTGGTGTTCGTGCTGGCGCGGCTGTGGCGGTCCGCGGGTGGCCGGTCCGCGGGTGGTCGGTTCATGCGTGCCGTGGCGCACCGGACCGCCTGGGCACTCGCCGGCCTGGCGCCGTTCGTTGTCGTGCTCCTGGCGTACTGCCGGCGGGTGACCGGTTCTGCGCTCCGGGCGCCGCTGTCGGCCTCCGATCCGCTGGACCGCTTCGGTTTCGGGCCGCGTCGCATCCTGCCCTCGGAGCCGACGTTCCTGTTCACCCGCCGGCTCGCCCTCGAGGCCCTGCACGGCACCGTCGTGGCGGCCCCGAGCTGGGTGTTCGGGGGCGTCGCGGTCCTCGTACTCGCGATCTTCGGCGCGCTGCGGGCGCACCGCCGTCCCGAGCGCGTCCTGCTGGTCGTCATCGTCGCCGCCGTCGGTGGCGGCTACTTCTTCTGGTGGGGTTCGGCGTTCGCGATGCCGGGCCTGCTCAACGGTCTCGGTCCGCACTACCATCTGGCCGCGTTCGCCCCGATCATGATTCTCGCCGCCGACGGCGCCCGCCGGGTGTGGTCCATGAGCGAACGGTGGTTCTCCCCGTGGCCCGGCACCGGCTCTCCGCCGGCCCGACCCGTCCCGCGGCGACCCGTTCTGCGCGGATCAGGTCTGCGCAGACCCGTCATCGCGGTCCTCGCCGCCGCGGGCCTGATCCTCCTCACTGTGGACGCGATCCCGGACAAGGTCGCCGGCCAGCGATGGGTGAACGACCGCAACGCGTTCCTCGACGCCCTGCTGCCGGACCGCTACCCGGCCCCGGCGGTGGTCGTCGTGACGCCCGGCGTCCCGAGCCGTTACACCCAGGTGCCGTACCAGATGCTGCGGAACACCCCGGACCTCGCCGGGCCGGTGGTGTACGCCGCCGACATCGGTGCCGGCACGGCCACCCTGCCCGACCGGATGCCGGGCCGGGCGGTCTACCGGCTGCGTCCCGACGAGATCGTCGACCCGGCCGCGCCCGCGAGCTACTTCGGGTCCTTCACCGCGCTGCGCCAAGTCGCCGGCAACCGCGTCCGCGTCCAGGTGACGGCGCGCGATCCCGGTGGTGCTGGTGGCTCCGGTGGCACCCTATACATCCGGTTGGGTGCCACGACCAGAACCGTCCAATTCGGGCCCGCGAACGCCGGGCCCGCGGACGCTCCCGGGATCACGCACACCTTCACGGTGACGACCGGCACCCCGCTCGGACCGGACGAGCTCGGCATCGCCGGTGCGACGCTGCCCGACGAGCTCGTCGTCGGGTTCACCGTGCCGACGGGAGCCGGTGCGGCACGCTGGGAGGAGCGGATCCCGCTGGCCCGGCGTCCCTCCGGAGAGCTGGCCCTGCTCGTGCCCGGCCTGGGCTGGCGTCAGGTGCCGAACCGGCCCGGAGCGGGATGGCTGCCCGCCCCGGTCCGTCCGGCGCTGGCCGTCTCGGTCGGTGCGACGTGACCGGGGAACGGATCGTGACCAGATAATTCGATGGATTTGACCGGTGCGGCGCCGGGGTCAGACCCAAATCCGCCAGTAGCGTGATGGTGATTGTTTGCCGGTCGGTTTCGTGATCGAAATCGGTGGGGAGGGCTTCCCGGCCGGTTTCGGGTACGCCGAGAGCCCGAATGTTGCTCCGGGCGGGCCGGGGTCCTTTCCGGGGTGTGGGGGTGGCTGTGAGGTCGGGGTGGGGTGGTGCGACGGGTGCGCGGGGGCTCGGCGGCCAGCTGTCAGGTGGCGGCGGGCAGGGCGTCGAGCCGGTCGAGGGCGGCGGCGAGGTGCCGGTCACGCCCTGGTGGCAGCCTCAGCCGGCCAACATCACCCCGCTACTGGCGTAGCTGGGTCAGAACAGCGGCACGCTTCCGCTCTCGGACTGGCCGAGCCGGTGGCAGGTGTCGCTGTCGCGCAGGTAGCCGAAGGAGAAGGCCTGGGCGCGTTGACGGGGGGTGCCGTGGGCGCCCGGGGCGGAGGCCGCCTCCTGGTCGAACCAGCCACTGTCGCGGGTGTCGCCGATGCTGTAGAACAGCAGCGCGCCCTGCAGCGCGTCGGTGAACGCGATGCGCTTGGCGTCGTGCGCGCTCTTGGCCTGGCGGCCGGCGAAGCAGTCGGCCTGGTTCTCCTCCGCGCGCGACACCACGCCGATCGTCCCGCCGATCCGGGCGCCCCGATGGCCCAGCTCGTGCATGATCACAAACAGCGGGTAGGACGCTCCACCCGCCTGGAACAGCTCCGTCATGAAGTCGACGCTGTAGGCGACGGTGTCGTCGAGCTGGCAGTACAGTGCGTTGTCCGCGAACTGCTTGGGATCGTTCACCTGCGCGCCGCAGGCGTCCTGCGGAACCTGGCCGTCCCGGTAGGGGACGAACCGCGGTGGTGTCCACGCGTCGCCGAGTTCGCCGTGCCAGAAGCTGTTCGTGCCGCCCGGGCAGCCGACCGGTTCGGAGAGGAGCTTCTCGACCCCGGCGAGGTCGGTCACCCTGCCTCCGCACTCCCCGGCGGCCGCGATCGGCACCGCCGACGTGCTCACCGATGTCCCCCCCGCGGCCGCGTCCCCCGCGGCCGCGTCCCCCGCGGCCGCGTCCGCCGCGGGGGACGCGTTGCAGCCGGTCAGTACCCCGACGGACACGACGATCGCGGCCAACGCCGCCCAGATGACCCGCACGAGGCATCACCGTAGAGGTCCGCCCCGGTGTGTGGAACCCGACGTCGTCACCCTGACAGGCGCCGACGCCCTGACCTCGCCTAGCTGCCGGTCGACGGCCCGGCCACAGGCCCCGATGGGCGCCCATCGGTGGAACCGGGTGAACCCGCCCGCGCCCGTCAGGCCACCGGCCACGAGGCAGAGGCGGTCCGGGGGCGTCAGGCGAACAGCTCGCGGATGTCGTCGGCGTCGAGCGTCGAGCTGAACACGTCACCGTCGTCCATGACGCTGGAGAACAGCCGTGCCTTCCGGTCCTTCATCGCCATCACCTTCTCCTCGATCGTGTCCCGGGCGACGAGGCGGTAGACCATGACGTTGCGGGACTGCCCGATGCGGTGCGTCCGGTCCACCGCCTGTTCCTCGGTCGCGGGATTCCACCACGGATCGAGCAGGAAACAGTAGTCCGCCTCGGTCAGGTTCAGGCCGAACCCGCCGGCTTTCAGGCTGACGAGAAAAACCGGGGCCGACCCCGTCTTGAACCGCTCGAGCACGGTGGACCGGTCGCGGGTCCGGCCGTCGAGGTAGCAGTGCTCCACACCGAGGGCGGACAACCGTTCGCGTACCTTGCCGAGAAATCCGGTGAACTGGCTGAAGACCAGGGCCCGGTGACCACTGTCGACGACGTCGGTGAGCTGCTCGAACAGAGCGTCGATCTTGGCGCACGGCAGGTCTGCGTGGTGGTCGTCCACCAGGCCGGCGTGCAGGCTGAGCTGGCGCAGCAGGGTCAGCGAGCGCAGGATCGTGAAGCGGTTGCGGTTCATGTCGTCGACCAGGCCCAGTACCTTCTGCCGTTCCCGTTGCAGATAGGTCTGGTAGAGCCTGCGGTGCCGCGGGTGCAGGTCCACCTCCAGGACCTGTTCCTGCTTTGGCGGGAGCTCGGGCGCCACCTGTTCCTTGGTGCGGCGCATCATCAGCGGCCTGATCCGCCGTCGGAGCTGGGCGAGCAGCTCGACGTCGTTCTGCTTCTCGACCGGCCGGGCGTAGTAGTCGCGGAAGCGGATCGGGTTCGGGAACAGGCCGGGCGCGGCCACCGACAGCAGCGACCACAGCTCCATCAGGTTGTTCTCCATCGGGGTCCCGGTGACGGCCAGTTTGAACGGCGCCGGCAGCAGCCGGGCGCACCGGTAGGCCTTCGCCTGGTGATTCTTGATCATCTGGGCCTCGTCGAGGATCAGGCCCGACCAGGCCAGGCTCGCGTACTCCTCGTGCTCGAGGCGGAAGAGCGTGTACGAGGTGATCACCAGGTCGGCGCCCGACACCGCCTCGTCGAGGGCCTCGCCACGCCGCCGCTGCGTGTCGCGGATCGCCACCGTTCGCAGCCCGGGCGCGAACCGGGCCGCCTCCGCGGCCCAGTTCGACACGACGCTCGTCGGCGCGACGACGAGGAACGGCGCGAGCTCGGGATCGGCCTGCCGGGCGTGGCAGACCAGCGCCAGCGTCTGCAGCGTCTTTCCCAGGCCCATGTCGTCGGCGAGCACCCCGCCCAGCCGGTACTTCCAGAGGAACGCCAGCCACCGGAAACCGTCGAGCTGGTAGGAGCGCAACGTCGCCGCGAGCGTCGCCGGCGGCTCCTGTTCGAGCTGGCCCTCGGCACCCAGCTCCAGCAGCCCCGTCACCTGCTGGCGCCACGACCGCGCCTGGCGCTCGACCACACCGAGCCCGGCGAGCTCCTCCCACAGCCCGACCTGGAACCGACTGATCCGCAGCGGGCCGCCGGGTGAGTCCTGTAGTGCCCGCGCCTCCTCGATCAGTCGCCGCAACGACTGCAGCTCGGGCTTCTGCAGGCTGAAGTAGGCGCCGTCGGCGAGGAGCAGGTGCGACTGCCCCTGACTCAGCGCCAGGAAGACGTCCGTGAACGGCACCTGCCGGCCCTCCACGGTGACGGTGACCCCGAGATCGAACCAGTCGGTCTCGCCCACCACATCGTCGGTGGACAGGCCGATGAGCAGCGAGTCGCCGGCCTCCCGGTAGGCCGCGGGGTCACCGCTGACCTCGACGGCCACCCCGGGCCGGTCCGCCAGCAACGGGAGCAGCTCCGTCGTCGCGCGCATCGTGTCGACGCCGCGCAGCCGCACCCGTGGCCGCAGACCGGAACCCTGGTCACCGGCGAGCAGGGCGGCCGTGCCGGAGGGCAGATCCAGCGCCGCCAGCACGTCCCGCAACGCGTCCTGCTCCTGGCGCGGATCCCGTAACCCGTCCGGTTCCGCGGCGGGAGGCGTCGCGGCGGGCAGCATCGTGCCGTCCGGTTCGGTGCCGTCCGGCTCCGTCGCGTACAGCGGCACGTGGATCCGCTCGCCGCCGACCTCGTAGGCCCATCCCCAGCTGAGGTCGAGTTCGTGGTCATCGCCGTAGGAGGCGTGCAGCACCAGGGCCGGCGGCGGCACCTCCGGCGGCTCGAAGGAACCGTCGCTGGACACCACGGGGGCCAGGCGCCGCAGGCGCGGGTAGAACTCCGCGCGGAAGCGGGACTCCTCGCTGCGGGGCACCCGCAGGCTCCGGTTCCCGACCGCCATCCGCTGCAGCCGTGGCGGCACCGGCTGGGCGAGCCGCGCGAGCCGGACGTGCCAGTCCCGATGGTCGTCGGAGGTCAGGACCTCCGCCCGGTCGACGTACACGACGCCGTGGCCGTCGCGGCCGATGAACGAGAACACGGCGGCGTCCGTCGCCGTCCCGCCGAGGTGGAGCAGGGGAGCCACGACCAGCGACTGCGTGCTCTCGTCCTGGGTGACGTTCAGGCACAGTTCCGCGGAACCGTACCGGCTCACGTCGCCGAGCTTCTTGCGGGCATGCACGAACCGGAGGCCGACCGCCTCGGCCTCGTCGAGCATCGACCAGAGCTGCCGGCTTTCGAACGCGCAGAGATCGAGTCGTTTCGCGCCGCCGGAAGAGTAGGAGGAGTAGTACGAGTACCCATACCGCTCCTCATGGGCCCGGTACACGGCGAAGAACTCCTGCAGCAGCCGTACCTGCGGCTGTTGGTACTCGCGGGTCTGGTACGCCGCGTTGAGGGCGTCCCACCCGATGGCGTTGACCCAGCCGTTCCGGCCCGGCTGCACCAGCCGGGCCGTGACCCGCAGGCCCAGCTCGGACCCGCCGCCGTGGGCCGGCGGATCCGCCGTGAAGCTCAGCTCGACGGCCAACGGCGTCGTCCCGGCGGCCCCGCCATGGCCGCCGCCGACGGCGGGCGAGGAACCCAGCAGCTCTCCCAGGTCCTCGGTCCAGGCAGCCGACCGGGACGGCCGCGGCTGAGCCGGCCGGGGCCGAGCCGACCGCGGGGAGGACCCGGACCGCCGCGCCGATGGGCCGGGGGCCGCCGCACCCGTTGCCGCGCTCGCCGTGGCCGTCGCGCCTGTCGTGGCCGTCAGCACCAGCGCCACGACGTGCTTGCAGTCGGCGCCCACCGGGCAGGTGCACGAGCCGTACTGGAACGTCCAAGAGGACGGACCGTCACCCGAGAACTGCGCGTTCGTCGCGTAGACCTCGCCGCCGCTTCCACGCACCCGGCCCTGGAGGGTGTTCTCGTCGGGGTCCCAGTCGATCCTCGTGACCGCGCTCTGCTGGGCGTAGTGCACACCTCTGGCATACGAACGTTCGCTGACGGCTGTCCGGAGACCGGCGGTGCCGGGTCCCTGCCACGACACGGAGAGCATGCCGTTAAGGTAGCAGGCGGTGACGGAAGGTCGCCAAGCAGCCCGACTCGGCCGTCGACAGGCATGGCCTATCGCGTCGACGGTGAGAGGGTGCTGGGGATACGTGCGCCCGAGACGAGGCTGCGGTCGAGGTCCGCCACGGTCGCGGCGCCGAGCAGTGCCATCGCGTGGTCGAATTCCACGCGCAGCAGTTCAATCATCCGTAGGACACCGGCCTCGCCGCCCGCGGCGAGGCCGTACAGGTAGGGCCGACCCACGAAGACCCCTGCGGCGCCGAGGGCCAGCGCCTTGACCACGTCGTTGCCTCGCCGGACACCTCCGTCGAGGAACACCGTGAGTCTGCGCGCCGCCGCGTCAACCACCTCCGGCAGAATATCGATGGTCGCGGGGACGCCGTCCAACTGCCGCCCGCCATGGTTCGAGACCACGACACCGTCGACGCCCAGCTCGACGAGCCGGTCGCACTCGTCCCCGCGCATCAGGCCCTTGAGGAGCAACGGGCCTTCCCACAACGACCGGATCCGCTCGACGTCCTCCCAGGTGACGCAGTCCGACGACGATTTGATTGTCGCTCGGGTCTGGTTGAGGCTTAGCCGGGACGGGCCGCCGGGACGGCCGGCGCCGAATTGGCCGCGCATGAAGTCGAATTTGCGCATGAAGTCGAATTTGCCGCGGATGAAATCGGTCGCCCACGCCGGCTTGCTGGCCCCCTGCAGCAGCATCTTGGGATGCGGCGGCCGACTCATGAGCTTGTTGCGGGTGTCGCGTTCACGGTTGCCCAGGACCGGCGTGTCGATGGTGATGGCCAGGGCCCGGTAACCCGCCGCCGCGATCCGCCGGACGAGGTTCCCGACCTCGGCGCGGTTGGGGGGCAGGTAGAGCTGATACCACAGCGTGCCGGTCGAGCGCGCGGCGACATCCTCGAGCGGGAAGGCTGCCACGGTGCTCTGCATGTACACGATGTCCGCCCGCGCCGCGGCCCTCGCCACAGCGATCTCCGCGGACGAGCGCGCGAGGCGGCCCGCGCCCGTGGGCGCCAGCATGATCGGCATCGACAGCCGCTCGCCGAACACGGTAGTCGAGAGGTCTCGTGTGGCGACGTCGGCGAGCGGCCGCGGGCGGAACTCGATGCGGTCGAACGCCGTGCGGTTACGCCTGAGCGACACCTCGTCGCCGGCGCCGCCCTCCATGGCGTCGAAAACCGCCCGGGGAAGCCTGCGGCGCGCCAGTTCCCGGAAGTCCTCGACATTGATTGCGTCCTGCACCCTCACGAACACGGACCTTTCGCTGTCGGCCTGGCCACGGGATCGCGTTCTCCCGGTCGCCAGGATTGCCAGTCACTCCGGAAGCACTCAAGCGGCAGCCGTTCACGCCTTGCGGGAGCTGGTACAGCCAGCGAGGACCGCCCGGATGTCGGCCGCGATCTCGCTTACGACGGGTTCGCGCAGCACGGTGTCGTGGTCGCCGCCCACGGTGCGGTAGGTCGTCTCGCCGGTCAGCAGCGGGCGCCAGGCCTCCGTACGGTGCGGCGGCGAGGCGGCCGCCAGGTAGACCAGCGCCCGCCCGTTCCAGGGCTTGGGCCGGTAGAACCTCGTGAGCACCCGCGACTGGTTGTAGAAGACGTCGTACTGGTTCATGCCCTTGAACTGAACGACGCCAGCCAACGGGAGTTGGGCCGCCTGCCGGGCCCAGCCGAGCAGGACCCGTGCGGCAGCCCCCGCGCGCGCCGGGCCCATAGCCGATCCCCTCGCACGGTCCAAGGCTGGGGCCGGATTCGAGCTCCTGGTCGGGCCCCCCGGAACTGGAAGCTGAGAGGGCTGCACTCCTCCCGCGAAGACGCCGGAGGACGTGTCGGGCAGGAAGCTGTCGATGAGGACGAGCAGTTCGACGTGCTCGCCGGCCTCGGTGAGGAGTCTCGCGGTTTCGAGGGCGACGAGGCCGCCGAAGGAGTGGCCGGCGAGGTAGTAGGGGCCGGCGGGTTGGAGTAGGCGCAGGGTGCGGGCGTGACGGCGGGCGGCGGCGTAGATGGACCAGTCGGGGAGACCGCGGTATTCGAGGCCGTGGGCTTGGACGCCGTAGACGGGGCGTTCGCCGTCGAAGTGGCGGGCAAAGCCAAGCATGCCGACAGCGAGGCCGCCGGCGCCGCAGAAACAGAAGAGGGGCCCGCCGCTGCCGGTGGTGCGCAGCGGGACGACGGTGGGGTGGCGTAGGACGTCGGTGCCGGCATTGCGCAGGCGGGCGGTGAACTCGGCGACGGTGGGGGCGTCGGCGACGGTGGAGGTGGGGAGTTTGACACCGAGTTCGTCGGCGACTCTGGTGAGGAGCTCTTCGGCGATGAGGGAATCGCCGCCGAGTTCGACGAAGTCGTCGTGGATACCGACGTCGTCGAGGTGCAGGGCGGCGGCCCACACACCGGCGACGGCCTCTTCCCACTGGTCGCGGGGCGGGTCCTGGCCGGGTTTCGGACCGGCGGGGGGCAGGTTCAGTCGGTCGACCTTGCTGCGGTCGGTCCTCGGTAGCGCGGTGACCAGCATGACGGTGGCCGGCACCATGTAGGACGGCAGCTTGGCCCGTAGCAGGCGCCTGATCGAGGCCGGTGAGACCCGGGCGCCGGTCACGGGGACGACGTAGGCGACCAGGCGGGCCCGCTGCGTGGTCCTGTCGGCCACGACGACGGCTTCTAGCACATCCGAGCTCGCCAGCAGGGCGGACTCGATTTCGATCGGCTCGACGAGGTACCCACGGATCTTCACGGCCGCGTCGTTGCGGCCGACAACCCTGAGCTGGCCGCTGGCGTCGATGCGCCCGAGGTCTCCGGTGCGGTAGGTGGGTGTGCCGTCCGGCCCGATGCCGAACCGCGATGCGCTCGCCGCCGGCGCCCGCCAGTAGCCCCCCGTGATGAAGTGGCCCATCACGACGATCTCCCCCGTCTCACCGGGCGGCATCTCGATGCCATCCGGCGAGACCACCCTCACCGCGACGTCAACCACCGGCCGCCCGGCCGGCATCACGCCGTCGGGCAGGTCGTCGTCCGACCAGATCGGGGCACAGGTCGCCGTGCCGAGCTCCGAGGCTCCGTAGGAGACCAGGAACGCCGCGGCCGGCGGTAGGTGGTGGCGGGCCAACTCGACGTCGCGGGCGTAGATCGCCTCGCCGACCGACATGACGAATCGGAGGTCGTCGAGCACCTCGTCCGGCTCAAGGCAGCCGAACACGATCCGGATCAGCGCCGGCGTGGCCACGATGCCGGCCGGCCGGGTGGCGCGCAGCCAGTCGGCCAGGTCTCGGACGCCGCGGACCCGAGGGTCGTACATCTCGAGGGTGGTGCCGAAGACCAGGCCACCGACCGTCCGGTTCATCCCCGAGATGAAGGAGTAGGGCAGGAAGAGCGGCAGGCGGTCGCCCGGAACCAGCCGCATCACGTCCTGGACCTGGATGGCGTAGTGGATGCCCAGCAGGGCGCGGTGGTGCCACACGACACCCTTCGGTACTCCGGTCGACCCGGAGGTGAAGATGAGCACGGCTGGATCGGTATCGGCCCGGCGCGGCGCGGTCGACGCCACCCGGTCAGCCAGCGCCGGGGACCAGTCGGCGACGCGCTCGTCGCCGACGTCGATAGTCTCCACGATCCCCGGCAGCGCGGCGGCAGTCCGCTGGTCGGCGGAGCCAGTCGGTCCGGTGACGCACACCGAGGCCCCCGCCAGTCCCACGACCTGAGCGAGACGGTCGGTGGGATGCATCCTGTCGAGGGGCACGCAGGGCCGGCCGCTCGCGATGACGCCCAGGACGGCGGCGATCCCGCTCGCGCCGTGGGGCAACAGCACCGCGACGGGCATGTCCGGGTCAGCCGCGGCGGGCTGCCGAAGGATGCGGTCGGCGACGACGTCCACCCAGGCGACGAGCTGGGCGAAGGTAACGGCACGGTGTTCGTCGCGGACCGCCACGACGTCGTGGCAGACCATGGCGACGGTGCGGATCCGGTCGACGACGTTTCCGAACCGGTCGTCGGGACGCAGCGGCGGCGGTACCGGCACCGCCTGGGTGACCTGGCCTTTCCTCATGCCAGGCCTTTCCTCGCGCCAGCCAGGTCAGTGGCCCCAGGGACGGGCGGTGTTGTCATGGCGCCTCCCGGGCGGGCACTGGTATTGGAGCCGTGACCGCGCTCCGGTCCGTTCAGATCCGTTCATATCTAACACGAACGGCTTTGCGACCGACCATCCAGGCCATATTAATCATTAACGTAAGGGTATGGTTGCCATAAGGACCTGGCGCCCGCGATACGGCTCGACGCGAAGCGCCGCTTCGTCTCCCTATTGGCCGAGCCGGGTCTGTTGCGGCAGGGTCGGTGGAAGCGGTCGGCATGATCGACCGATATGTCTTCGCGCCGTCGGGCCGTTGGTGCCGGTGCCAGAGTTCGCAAGATTCCGGTGGTACTCGCGATTGGCCCGGTCCGCTCGGGATACCGAGGAACTGCTCACCAGGAGTGGTATCGACGTCGACCACGTTACTGAGCCTTTCCGCGTAACCATCTGTTGCATTGTGTAGCATTAATGGCGTGTTTCTGCGCGGTCTCAATAGGTCAGCGCACCACGTGTGGATCCAGTCACAGGGCTGGATCTGATAGGACGTGGTGTCCCTTGACCTGGAGGCGCGGTGCGCCGTCCCAGGCCACCTCGAAGGCCACCTCGAAGGCGATCTGATCATCGGCAAGGGTGGCAAGAGCCAGATCGCGACCCTCGTCGACTGAGTAGGTAGCCGCGGGCGCCGGTGCGTGGAGCGGCGAACACGAATTCGTCCTCGCCGTACATCGGCCAGCCACAACGCCCCCGAAGGGAGCGGTTCATACAACGCCTAACACCTGGTGGCCCGGAGGGAGCTCGAACAGCTCGAACCCCGAGGCGGCCTCGAACCCGCGGGAGGGGGACACCGTCCCGCGGGCCCGAGGCGGAGAGGTCCTTCGCCGGATCGTGGGATGCCGTGGCGGACCTCGGCTAGGGGCCTCGGCCAGGGGCCTGGGTCAGGGGGCCTGGGTCAGGGGGCCTGGAATCCCGCGTTGGTCAGCACGGTGCTCGCCTTGTCGGACAGGATGAAGTTGACGAACGCGGTGGCGCCGACGGCGTTGGGCGCGTTCTTCAGCGCGACGATCGGGTAGTCGTTGATCGCCTTGGCGGATTCGGGGAACTCGACGCCGTCCACCTTGCCCGCCGACGCCTTGACGTCCGTGCGGTAGACCAGCGCGGCGTCGACCTCACCGAGGGTGACCTTCGACAGTGCGGACTTGACGTCCTGCTCCAGGGTGACCGGGGTCAGGTTCACTCCGGTGGCGGCGAGCGCCTTCTTCGCGGCGGCTCCGCAGGGCACCTGCTCGGCGCACAGCGCGACCTTCACCCCAGGCTTGGTCAGGGCGGGCAGATCGGTGATGCCCTTCGGGTTGCCCTTCGGTACGGCGATGACGAGCTGGTTGCGGACGAAGACCTTGGGCGCGCCGACGTTGTCGCCGGCGTCGGTGACGGTCTTCATCGTGGCCGGGCTCGCCGCGGCGAACACGTCGGCCGGGGCGCCGGAGGTGATCTGCTGGGCCAGCTGCGAGCTGCCGGCGAAGGAGAAGGTCACCTTCGATCCGGGGTTCGCGGCCTCGAAGTCCTTGCCGAGCTGGGTGAACGACCCCGTCAGCGAGGCGGCGGCGAGCACCTTGACGGTCCCTTGTACTCCGCTCGCGGCGCTGCTGGCCGTGGCGGAGGGTGTCGCGGCAGCGCCGCCGTCGCTGCCGCCACATCCGGCGGTCGCGAGAAGCCCGGCGCCGAGCACCGCCAGGGCCACCGTCTTCATCCTGCGAAATCTCACGTGTCCCGTTCCTCCACCCGTTCACCCGTTGTCCGACTGCCGCAGCCGCGGACCATGTCGCTGAGCTAATCCGCAGATACGAAACTCTGTGCATGATAGTTCCGCATCTGCGCGCTGAACAGGTGGGTTGTTCCGTGGTGTGCCGATGCGCGGCCGGGGCCTGCGCCACGGCGACCGGAGCCCCGCTCGGCGGGCGATGTCGAGAGCGGTGCCGAGGGCAGGGTCGAGAGCGGTGCCGAGCCGGTTGAGCCGGTCATGCTCCTCTGGCCGGCCGCGGGTTACGACGGCAGGACGTGGAAGGTCCGGTCGTGGTAGATGAGCGGGGACGCCTCCGGGTCGGCGTCCGCCTCAAGGACCTGGCCGATGATGAGGAAGTGGTCCCCGGCCTCGACGGGTGGCCGGGCGGAGCAGCGCAGCCACGCCCGTCCCCCGTCGAGCAGGGGCTCGCCGGTGGGCAGCCTGGTCCAGCGGGTCGGCGAGGCGAATCGGTCGATCCCGCTGCGGGCGAAGCGCCGGGCGACCTCCTCCTGCTGGGAGGACAACAGGGTCACCACGAAGGTCTCCGCGACCCGCAGACGGGGCCACGACGAGGCACCGCAGGAGATGGCGAAGACCACCATCGGCGGTTCGGCGGACAGCGACGCGAGCGAGGTCGCGGTGAAGCCGACGGGTCCCGTGCCCGCGTCGGCGGTGATGACGGCCACGCCGGCCGGATGGCCGCGGAAAACGGTTCGGAACAGGCCGCCGTCGACGGCGCGCGCCCTGAACGGACCCTGGGTCTGGCGAAGCGAGGCCGTCATGCTGGATGCTTGCCGAGGTTCAGGCGACGAGTGGGGGTTCAACCGGACACCTGTGCGTCCGCCGTGTCCCACTGGGTAGCCGTGTCCCACTGGGTGCAGTGCACCCTTCTACACTAAATCTATCTTAATGGTTGGTCAATGGGTCGATCAGACCACCTCCGGGCGCCGGACCGGAGGGGCGTCACAGGTCGTCACAGGTCGCGGCGGGTCCGCGGGCCGAGAGCGAGAATCATGCGGCCCTCCAGGCCCGGGACTCGGGTTCGTGTCACCAGCCGCAAAGTAGCTCTCTGTAGCGGCAGTGTTTAGGTGTGACGCAGCACGTGAGGTCGTCGATCAGACGATCTGTCTTCCCTTGGCCACGAGCAATTACCGATGCATCTGGTACAGGTATGTATCGGAACGGTCACGGTGACGGACCGCCATGACGAAAGGGGAATCGGATGGTCGATGACACCCAGACTCTGGTCCTCGACTCCGTGCAGGCCAGACGAGTCGCAGCGCTGATCACCTGGCAGCATGCCGTCGGGGGGCAGGCGCACTGCTTGGCCCGGCTGGTGCTGCGCGCCGCACCCGAACCGCCGGTCGCGGTCCTGTCCGAGCTGGCCGACAACCCCGACCGTCTCGGGATCAGCGGCGATATGGCCGGGGTCGCCGTGGCGTTCCTCGCGGCCATGCGGCCCTACGCCACCCTGGACCCCGCATCGCTGGTCTGGATCACTCACCACGGGCCGTTCTCCTCCCCCGATGACGACGGCGGGCCCCAGACCTTCACCCGCGTGGACCTCGACTACCGCGATGGCGCCTTCCGCGACGACCTGCGTGCCGCCCGCAAGGCCGACATCGTGGTCTCCGCCACCGGACAGCCCACCTGCTCACCGGCGAGCACATCGGCGAGCACATCGGCGCCCACCAGTGCCTCGTTGTGGACTCCGGGTTCATGCCGCGCGCCGACGGGTCGGTGGCCGGCGACATCCACCCCAGCGCCGTCGGGATCCCGTAGCGGATCACCCCGGTGCCCGGTGGGGTCGGCCCGGTCGAGATGGCCGTGCTGATGGAACGCATCGTCCGCCAGGAGGCCGACCCGAACCTGCGCCCCTGGGCGCTGCCCCCGGCGTCGCCCCGGACCCGCGCCCAGACCACGACGCGCGCCGCCTTCCCGACCCGCAACCCGTCCCCATCTCGTACCCCACCCCGGCGGGAACCGCCACCTCCTCCACCGATCCCCACCCCGCCCCGGCGGCCCCGGTGAGCGGCGGACTGTCCGCGCTGCGCATCGCCGCCCTGGTCCACGCCGGGGAGCTATCCGCCGAGCAGATGACCCGCGACGCGCTTGCGCGTATCGCGGACGGCGATTCGGCGGTGCGGGCCTTCGCCGCCCTGTGGCCCGAGCAGGCGTACGCCCACGCGGCCGACGTGGACCGCCGGGTCCGCGCGGGCGAACGGCCGCCGCTGGCCGGGGTGCCTCTGGGGGTGAAGGTTACCGAGGGGCTGACCTCGACCCAGACCCGCCGGCTGCTCGCGGGCGGCTGCGTACCGGTCGGTGCCACCGCCACCCCGGGCCCGGGCACTACCTGGCAGACCTGGGGGCACACCGACCGCGGCCCGACTCTCAATCCGCACGACCCGGCTTGGAGCCCCGGCGGGTCGTCCGCCGGATCGGCCGCCGCCGTCGCCGCCGGCCTGGTTCCCTTGGCCACCGGCAGCGACGGCGCCGGTTCGGTGCGCATCCCGGCGGCGTGGTGCGGCGTCGTGGGCCTGAAACTCACGGGCGGCCGGGTGCCCGCCCGCGACCGCGCGGGTCTCAACGCTGCCGGCGTGCTGGCCCGCGAGCCCGCCGACGCGGCCGCCTACCTCGACGCCGTCGCGGGCACCGCGACCCTGCCGGCGCTGCGCCGCCCCGACCGGCCGCTGCGCACGGCGTGGTCGGCCACGCTCGGTTTCGCCGATACGGCCCCGGCGGTCGCCGAGGTGGCCCGCACCCACCTGGACGCCCTCGCCCGAGCCGGCGCGCTCGCGGTGACCGATGCCGTGCCGTGCTTGCCCGACCCGGCGGACTGCTGGGTGTCCCTGCGTCACAGCGGCCAGGACACCGCCGGTACCCGGGCCGCCCTGCTGCGCTCTCTCGGTGGCCTGTTCGCCGGGCACGACCTGCTCGCCACCCCGACCACACCCAACCCCCCGCACGGCCACCAGGGGCCCGGGGAGACGATGAGCGTGGCACTCACCTGGGCGTTCAACATCACCGGCCATCCTGCGATCAGCATCCCAGCAGGCCTAACCGGTGTCGGGGAACCGGTTGGCCTGCACCTGGTCGCCCCACCGGGCCGCGAGGCCGACCTTCTCGCCGTCGCTCTGGTGGCCCGCGCCATGCCCACCGCGCCCATCCGAACATGGCGACGACGGCTACCGGGCCCGGGACTCGGGTTCGTGCCTTGACGGCGCCGACCTCGTCCTGGTCGCCGAACTCCTCGGCCACGCCCGCGTCGACACCGTCCGGATCTACACCCTGCCCACCGACGACGACGTCCAAGACGCCGTCGACCGGGTCACCGTCGACTACGAACCACTCCGAAACGGACCATGCCACTACAGAGAGCTACTTTGCGGCTGGTGGCACGAACCCGAGTCCTGGGCCCTCCAGCGCTGTCCCGTTGCTGTCCCGTGCCGTTCAGAAGATCCCGAAACGTCAGAAGATCCCGAAACGTACGACGCACAGGGCACCGGCCACCAGGCAGTAGACGGCGAAGGGGGTCGCCGTGCGGGTTTCGAACCATCGGGCCAGGAACCGGATGGACACGTAGGCCACGACGCCGGCGACGATCGCCCCGAACAGGGTCTGACCGCGAACACCGTCTCCGAGCGGGCCGAGGAGGTCGGGGAGTTTCAGCAGGCCGGCGGCGAGGATCACCGGGGTGGCGAGCAGGAACGCGAACCGGGCGGCGTCGAGGTGGGAGAGTCCCCGGGACAGGCCAGCGATCATCGTGACGCCCGACCGGCTGATTCCCGGAGCCAGGGCGGCGGTCTGCGCCACCCCGACGAGCAGGGCGTCCAGGCGCGGCAGCGCGGCGAGCCGCCGGTCGGCGTGCCGGGCCGCTGTCTCGGCTTCGGGTAGTGCTGTCTCGGCTTCGGGTAGTGTCACATCCTCGGCTTCGGGTAGTGCCGTCTCGGTCGTCACGGCCTTCGAGTGGTTGCCGGGCCCGGACCCGGGTGCGGATCCGTGAGCTACCAGGGGACCGGAGGCCGGGCGCGTCCCGACCCTGCGGCCCGTGACCGGCGCCGAGCGTGGTATCGGCATGGTGTGCTCGTCCCGGTATCCGGCCGGCCCGGGAGCGCCGCCGGTCGTCGACCGGCGGCGCAGACGCTCCCCCAGCAGCATGATCATGCCGTTCACGGTGAGGAACACGGCGGCCGGCAGCGGCCGGCCCAGGTGGGTGCGCAGCGGATGCTCGAGGAGCAGCCCGACGATGCCCACCGGAACGGTCCCAAGGATGATCAGCCAGGCGAGCCGGCCGTCGGCGGTGGTGACCCGCCGGTCCCGGACCGAGACGGCCAGGCCCGTGATGATGCGCCGCCAGTCGTCACGGAAGGCGACGATAAGCGCCGCGGCGGTGGCCACGTGCACGGCGACGATGAAGGCGAGGTAGGGCGACTCGGGCGCGGAGACGTCGAGGTCCGCTGCCCATCGGCCGCCGATGAGAGCCGGCACGAGCACGCTGTGACCAAGGCTGGACACCGGGAACAACTCCGTGGCGCCCTGCAGGGCACCGATCACGCCCGCCTCGGCGTAGCTGAACGAGGACATGCCCGGCACCGTGCGCCTTCGATCATGTGAACATGGTGTGATGACCGAGTCCCGCGGCGCCACCGGCCGTGACACCGGCCGCAGACCGGAGCGGTTCTGCGCTCGCAGCAGCTCTACGATCCGTTCCATGCGGGTACTGGTCGTCGAGGACGAGGCGCGCACCGCCGCCCTGCTCCGCCGTGGCCTGGTCGAGGAGGGCTACGCGGTCGACGTCGTCGGTGACGGCGCCGACGCGGTCTGGCAGGCGACCGAGATCGGCTACGACGCGATCGTCCTGGACCTCATGCTTCCCGGTCTCGACGGATTCGAGGTGTGCCGCCGCCTGCGCGAGGCGGGCCGCTGGGCCCCGGTGCTCATGCTCACCGCCCGGGGGGACGTTGACGACCGTATCCGCGGTCTCGACGCGGGTGCCGACGACTACCTGCCCAAGCCGTTCAGCTTCGGGGAACTGACCGCCCGGCTGCGGGCGCTCGTGCGGCGCGGGGCCGTGGAACGCCCCACCGTCCTGCGGATCGGGGATCTTCGCCTCGACCCGGCCGAGCACCGCGTCCTGCGGGCTGGATCGCCACTCGACCTGTCCGCGAAGGAGTTCGCGCTCCTCCACCTGCTCATGCGCCATCCCGACGAGGTTCTGACCCGTACCTATATCGTCGATCACGTCTGGGACTTCGCCTTCGACGGCACCTCCAACATCGTCGACCAGTACGTGCGCTACGTCCGCCGGAAGATCGACATTCCGGACGGTCCGTCGCTCATCGAGACCGTCCGCGGGGTCGGATACCGGCTACGGACCCCGGCCGAGACGCCGCCCGGGAGGTCCCGCACACCTGATGTGTCTGCCGCGCCCGGTGCGTCTGCCGCGCCCGGCCCGGTCGTCGACGGGGGATCGTAGCCCGACGTGCCGATCCGGGTGAGGCTGACCCTGCTGTTCGCGCTGGGGACCGCGATCGTGCTCGCCGTCGCTGGCGTCCTGTTCTACCTGCTGCTCCGGGTGAACCTGCGGGACTCCGTTGACGCCGACCTGCGGACCCGGTCGGATCTGCTGACGGTCAGGCTCGCCGATCGGTTTGATGCCGCCCGGCCCGGGGGCGCCGGGGGCGTTGGTCGAGCCGATGCGGCCGATCTGCTCGTGGGCGGCGGATCGATCGCCCAGGTGCTCCGGGCGGACGGGACGCCGATCGTCTCGTCGCCGGACGCCGGGTCGCGGCCGCTGCTGACCGCGGACCAGCTCGCCCGGGCCCGGGCGCAGCCGACCCTGGTCACCCGGGAAGTGCGGGCCGGCACCGGGATCAGGCCGACCGGAGATGTCCGCGTCCTGGCCGTGGCGGTGCACACGGGCCGGGCCACCATGATCGCGGTCGTCGGCACGCCGACGCACCTCACCGACAGGGCCGAGGACCGGGTCCGCAACGTGATGGTGGTGGCGACGGCTCCGACGATCGCGCTGGCCGGCCTCGCCGCCTGGCTGCTCTCGGGGGCGGCGCTGCGGCCGGTGGAGCGGATGCGCCGGCAGGCGGCCGCCATGGCGGCCGCGGAGGTGGTCGCCGCCGGTCCGGTCGCCGCCGGTGGCGGCGACCCGGTCACCGCCGGCAGGAACGGCGAGCTGGCGGTGCCCGCGACCCATGACGAGATCGCCGCTCTGGCCAGAACGATGAACGACCTGCTCCGCCGGCTGAACGCGGCCCGTGCCCGGGACCGTGCCTTCGTCGCCGACGCCGGCCACGAGCTGCGGACGCCCCTGACCGTGCTCAAGGCCGAGCTGGAGCTCGCCGCCCGTCCCGGTCGCACGCGCGAGGAGCTGATCGAGGCGATCGTCAACGTCTCGGACGAGACCGACCGGCTCATCCGGCTGGCCGAGTCGTTGCTCACGCTCGCCCGGATGGACGGTGGTCTCGTCGGACAGGGGCGGGTCGCGCTCGACGAGGTACTCACCCGCTCCGCCCGGGCAGCGACGGGCTTTCTCCAGGCGCGCGGGCTACGACTCCGGCTTGGCGTCGCCGACACGCAGCGGCCGCTGGAGGTCCTCGGCGACGGGGACATGCTCCGGCGGGCGGTCGACAACCTGCTTGCCAACGCCGCGCGTCACGCACCCGCGGGCAGCGTCGTCGAGCTGCGGGGATGCCGCACACCGCGGCGGGTCGTCGGGCCGTGGGTGGGTGTGGACGGGCCGGGCGAGGTCGTCATCGTGCAGATCCGCGACCGCGGCCCCGGGTTCCCTCCCGAGTTCCTGCCGTACGTGTTCGAACGGTTCCGTCGCGCGGACACCGCCCGCACCCGGGACCACGGCGGTGCCGGGCTGGGTCTCGCGATCGTCGCCGCGATCATCAGTGCACACGGCGGCACCGTCGAGGCGGCCAACTGTCCGGACGGCGGCGCGGTCGTCACCGTCACCCTGCCTGCGACCGCCTGGCCTCCCGGTCCGCCGTCGGCGAGCCTGGCCTCCCGGTCCGCCGCCGGCGAGGGTGCACCGGGTCGTCCGGGTGAGCCCCGCCGTCCCGACGGGCCCGCGCGTCAGCCGTCGGCGAGGGATCTCCGGTCCCGGCGCAGGGGATGATCGGGCGGGATCTCCACGACCACGATCGGGACGCCGTCCGGATCCTCGATCCACATCTCGTCGAGTCCCCACGGCTCACGCCGCGGCTCCCGGGTGATGACGACACCCGCCGCGTTCAACCGGGCGTGTTCGGCTGCCAGGTCACGCACCTGCAGCCAGAGCCGCGCCGTCCTCACTGGTTCCCGGCCCGTGCCCACTGGTTCCCGGCCCGTGCCCACCGGCCGTGCCGGCCGCTGCGAGTGCCCGGACACCTCCAACAGGCCCTGGCCGAGGAAGAACACCAGCCCGGGTTCCTCCGGCGGCCCGAACTCGCGGTAGACCGCCAGCCCGAGGGTCTCGCGGTAGAAGTGATGACTGCGCTGCGGATCCGTGGGCCGGAGCAGGATGCGGCTACTGAGAACCTCCATCCGGCGAGTCTGCCCCGCCTGCGGACCGCCGTCGTCAACCACCGGGGGCAGCGACGGGGAGCAGGTCGCGGTCGGCTCCGGTTCCTCACGAGCGCGCGACGAGCGTGCGTAACGCGTTAACGGCCGTCCAGGTCCGGCGTCAACCACCGCGTAGCATTCTGGTGATTTCGGCGGCGACCGTCGTCGCGAGCGTCCAACCGGCGGCGATGAGGAAGTAGGCGAACCAGACCGTCGCGCCGCGCGGGGTGAAGTGCTGCTCCTGCCCGAAGTCGATGAGGGGCAGCAGCAGGTCGAGGGTGTAGACGGGGGCGTGGAAGGCCGACGCGGCGGTGTCGTCGACCGGCGCCGGCGGCCGTAGGTCGAACAGCACGCTGCCGGCGACCACCAGAAGCGCGATCCACGAGGCGGCCCGCACCGGGCGGAATCCGTATCCCACGAGAAGGTCCTGCAGGTGGCTCCATATCTTCGCCGCCGGCGCCAGCGTCTCGCGTCGATGCCGTTGTTTCACGAGCAGAACCATCCGTGCGTCGGCATCGTGGCCGTGCGCCTGGTAAATGGCCACGAGCTGTTCGTACACCTGCGGTCGGTAGCCGCTGGGGTCGAGGCGCAGCCACCGCCGCCGCACGTCGCCATCCCCGAACGTACCGAGGCTGTCGTAGTGCAGCCCGTCGAGGCGCAGCACGGCGGGCTAGGTCGCCGGATCGCCCCGCAGCCGGACCGGACATCCAAGGACGCTGTGGGAGAGTCGGCGTGGCGCGCATCGAAGCGGCGTCCGGTTCATCCGCGAGGTCCGGCCGGCTACCTGCCGCGGCAGCCCAGGGCGATGCCGTGATGCTCGTGGGATGACGCCTGTGGGATGTTGTCGGGGTGTGGGGGATGCTCGGCAGGCCGGTCCGCGCCCACGTTCCCACGGCCCGGTTGTTCCCGCTCCCGGCGGGAGAGGTGTCCCTGCGGCGAGCGCCGTCCGGAAGGTGTGTCCCGCGTTGGCCGTCACCGAGCACGAACAGCGTTCTTCCAGCCCCCGTCGCCTGCGTTCCTGGATGCTGGAGGGCGCCGATCGGGCGCAGCGGCATGCCGGCCCGCATGCCGCGCCGTCCGGCGAGTACAGGCTGCACCCGTGGTGGCGGGTGATGTGCCTGACCGGTGTCGACTACTTCTCCACGCTCGGCTACCAGCCGGGCATCGCGGCGCTGGCGGCCGGGAGCGTCAGCCCGATCGCGACCGTCGTGCTGGTGGCGGTGACGCTGTTCGGCGCGTTGCCGGTCTACCGGCGGGTCGCCGGGGAGAGCCCCCACGGGGAGGGCTCCATCGCGATGTTGGAGAAGGAGCTGTCCTGGTGGAAGGGCAAGCTTCTCGTCTTGGTGCTGCTCGGCTTCGCGTGCACCGACTTTCTCATCACGGTGACGCTGTCCGCGGCCGACGCGACCGCGCACATCCTGGAAAACCCCTACGCCCCTTCGGTGCTGGCGGGCCATCGGGTGGTGGTGACACTGGTCCTGCTGGCGCTGCTCGGCGGGATCTTCCTGATGGGCTTCACCGAGGCCGTCGGCATCGCCGTCGTGCTCGTCGTCGCCTATCTGGCGCTCAACGCGGTGGTCGTGGCCACCTCCCTCGGCCGGGTCGCGGCCCATCCCCGCGTCTTCGACAACTGGCACGCGCTGCTGGTCAGCGAGCATCCCAACCCGCTGCTGCTGGTCGGTTTCGCGCTGATCATCTTTCCGAAGCTGGCGCTGGGCCTGTCCGGATTCGAGACGGGGGTCGCGGTGATGCCGCTGATCCGGGGCGGACCGGGCGACAGCGAGGAGAACCCGCTCGGGCGCATCCGCGACACCCGCAGGCTGCTCACCACCGCCGCGGGCATCATGGCGGTGTTCCTCATCACCAGCAGTTTCAGCACGACGCTACTCATCCCGGAGAAGGACTTCGCCGCTGGCGGCCCCGCCAACGGCCGGGCGCTGGCCTACCTCGCCCACCAGGAGCTCGGCGCCGTCTTCGGCACCGTCTACGACGTCAGCACGATCCTGATCCTCTGGTTCGCCGGCGCGTCGGCGCTGGCCGGGCTGCTCAACCTCGTTCCCCGCTACCTGCCGCGTTACGGCATGGCGCCGCACTGGGCCCGGGCGGTGCGCCCGCTGGTGGTCGTGTTCACCCTGATCGGCTTCCTGGTGACCGTCGTGTTCCGGGCCAGCGTCGACAAGCAGGGCGGGGCGTACGCCACCGGGGTCCTCGTCCTGATCACCTCCGCGTCGCTGGCGGTCACCCTGTCCGCGGCCCGTCGCGGCCGGCGCCGGCTGGCGGTCGCCTACGGCGCCATCGCGGTGGTCTTCATCTACACGACCATCGCCAACATCATCGAACGGCCGGACGGTCTGATCATCGGCTCGATCTTCATCATCGCCATCATCGCGGTATCGTTCATGTCCCGGGCGGTGCGTTCTCTGGAGCTGCGGGTGACCGGGGTGCGCCTTGACCCGGTGGCCGCCTGCTGGGTCGGCGAGGCCGCCGCTAGCGGATCACTGCATCTCGTCGCCAACGAGCTCGACGTCGGCGACGCCGCGGAGTACCGGGACAAGATCCGCAAGGTCCGCGAGGAGCTGTACGTCCCGGCGGGCGTGCCGTTGCTGTTCATCGAGGTGGAGGTGCCGGACTCCTCCGAGTTCGAACGCGAGCTCGAGGTGCGGAGCGAACAGCGCCACGGCTACCGGGTCCTGCGCGTCACCAGCACCTCGGTGCCGAACGCCATCGCCGCCCTGCTACTCCACCTGCGCGACACCACCGGGGTGCGCCCGCACGTCTACTTCGAGTGGACCGAGGGCAATCCGCTGCTCAACCTCATGCGCTTCCTGTTCTTCGGGGTCGGTGAGGTCGCCACCGTCACCCGCGAGGTGCTGCGGGAGGCCGAGAGCGACCCGCGGCGGCGCCCCTTCGTCCACGTCGCGTAGCGTCCCGTTGTTCCCGTTGTTCCCGTTGTTCCCGGGCCCGGCGGCCGGTGCCGTCCGTCCCGGCGGGGCGGATCAGCCCTTGCTAGATTGATCGAATGTGCGAGCCCGCCGGCCGGCGTGAGCGCAAGAAGCGGCGCACCCACGACGCGCTGTCCGCGGCGGCCATCGCGCTGTTCCTCGACCGCGGCTTCGGTGCGGTGTCGGTGGCGGAGGTCGCAGCGGCGGCCGGGGTGTCGAAGCCGACGCTGTTCACCTACTTCACGAGCAAGGAGGACCTGGTCCTGCACCGGATCCTCGACCATCGTGGGGAGTTCGCCCGGGTGGTGGCGCAGCGCCCGGCGGGCAGTTCGCCGCTGGCCGCCATCGAGGAACATCTCGCCGCCGGGCTCGAGCGCCGGGAGCCGGTCACCGGTCTGAACGACGACCGCGAGGTGCTCGCCTACCACGGCATGGTCTTCTCCACCCCGAGTCTGCTCGGCAGGCTGGCCCAGCACACCGGGCAGGATGAGGATGCCCTCGCCGCCGCGCTGGCCGCGGCGGTGCCGGCGGCCGGCGAGCTCGCGGCCCGGCTGGCTGCCGCGCAGATCATCGCCGTCCGGCGGGTGCTGGCCCGGGAGAACTGGGCCCGGCTGGGGGAGGGACGGTCCGCCGCGCAGGTGTTCCCGGACGCGCTTGCCGCCGCGCATCAGGCGTTCCGCGCCCTGCGGCGTGCCCTCCCCGACTACGCCTGAGTGCCTGCCATGTCCTGACTGTTCCTTCATGATCGCGGGTTGCGGCGGGGAGTGCCGCCTTCGTCCGAATAGTATTCCTTACCGAGTTAAGAAAGGGGTGCTCGGTGATGATTGACGGCATGAACGCCGAACCGGATGCGGATCCGGTCGACCTGGCCGTCGATGTGGCTGTCGATGTGGCCGGACCGGACGCGGAGCTGGCCGCGGAACGCGAGCACCTCCGGCGCAGCCGGCGGGCGCTGGCGGGGATGCGGGCCGAGGTCGAGGGAACGGAGATTGCCGCGGGCGACGCGGTCGTGGACAAGGTGACGAACGCCTACCTGAAGCTGGCGAAGCAACGGCGGCTCGCCAGCTTCACCGAGCAGGAGCATTCGACGCCGCTGTTCTTCGGCCGGGTCGACTACGGGCCCGACGCGCCCCGGGTCCCCGGCCAGCGCTTCTACCTCGGGCGGCGGCACGTGCGCGAGGCTGCCGGGGACGATCCGCTGGTCGTCGACTGGCGCACCGAGGTCGCCCGGCCGTTCTACCGGGCGCATCCGGGCGACCCGATGGGGCTCACGGTCCGACGCAGGTTCGGCTACGACGGGGCGGAGCTCACCGCGTTCGAGGACGAACCGCTCATCCCCCGCCGCTCGGGGGCGGGGACGGCGGCGGGAGAGCCGGCGGCGGCGGGAGAGCCGGCGGGGGAGGCGACCGGGCCGGCCGGCGACCTGCTGGACCGGGAGATCGAACGGCCCCGCACCGGGCCGATGCGCGACATCATTGCGACGATCCAACCCGAGCAGGACGAGATCGTCCGGGCGGATCTCGCCGTGAGCGTGTGCGTCCAGGGCGCCCCGGGGACGGGAAAGACCGCCGTGGGGCTGCACCGGGCCGCCTATCTGCTCTACGCCCACCGTGAGCAGCTGCGGCGCTGCGGGGTACTCGTCGTCGGCCCCAACCGCGCCTTCCTCGGCTACATCGCCGCGGTGCTGCCCTCCCTCGGGGAGTTCACGGTGCGGCACAGCACCCTCGACGACGTGGTGGGCGCGGTCGCCGTGCGCGGCACGGACCCCGACGACGTGGCCGCGCTCAAGGGCGACGCCCGGATGGCGACGGTGATCCGTCGGGCGTTGCACGGGGCGATCCGCCCGCCCACCCGGCCGGTCTCCGTGGACACCCGGGTCGGCCGGTGGACGGTCGGCGCCGACGAGTTCGTGGACCTGGCCGCCGACCTGATCGCGCAGCTGGGCGCGGGCGCGTTGCGCTACGGTACCGCCCGGGCACGCCTGGCCGGCCGGATCGCCGAGTCTGTCCGTCGCCGGGCCGAGGCGAGCGGACACTTCTTCACCGACGGGGCGCTGCGCACCCTCGCCCGCGGCCGGGCCGTCCGCGAGGCCGTCGAGGCGGTCTGGCCGCGGGCCGACGCGCCGGGCCTGGTGCACCGCCTGCTCACCGACCCGGCGTTCCTGGCGTCGGCGGCCGACGGGGTGCTCACCGACGACGAACAGCGCCTGCTGCTGACCGGCGCACCGCGGGGCGGGGTCCGGACGGCGCGCTGGTCGCTCGCCGACGCGTTCTGCGTCGATGAGGCCCGGGACCTCATCGAGAGCGGACCGGGCTTCGGGCACGTGATCATCGACGAGGCGCAGGACCTCTCCGCGATGCAGTGCCGCGCGCTCGGCCGCCGCTGCGCGGACGGCTCCGCCACCGTCCTCGGGGACATCGCCCAGGGCACCACCAGCTGGGCCGCGACCTCGTGGCCGACGTTGCTGGCCCATCTCGGCAAACCCACGGCGCACCTGGAGGTGCTGACCCGCGGTTACCGGGTGCCCGCGGAGATCCTCGACTTCGCGAACCGGCTCCTGCGCCACATCGCCCCGGATCTGCGTCCGGCGACCTCGGCGCGGACCACGCGCGGCGCGCTGACGACGGCCCCAACCACCCCGCAGGGGCTCACCGCCGCGGTGGTCGACCACACCCGCCGGACCCTGCCGCACCCCGGCTCGCTGGCGATCATCGTCGCCGACCGGGAGGTGGCGGCACTCGCGGCGGCGCTGGACGCCGCGCGGCTGCCGATGCCGATCGTCCCGCTCGACGGGGACACCCCACCCGGGCGGGCCTGCCTCGTGCCCGCCTCGCTCGCCAAGGGACTGGAGTTCGACCATGTCATCGTGGTGGAACCCGCCGCGATCGTGGCGGGTGAGGCGTGGCTGTTGCAGGGGTTGCGCCGGCTCTATGTCGTCCTCACCCGCGCCGTGAGCGCCCTCACCGTCGTGCACGCCGACGCGCTGCCCGCACAGCTGCGGTGAGCGACCTCGCGGGCCCGATCCGGGTGGTTGCCGTGTCGCCACCGGACGAGTGGGAGAAACTGTCGATGTGGCAGATGAACGGAACGTTCTCGGTGGGGAACTGGAGCCCTGCGGCACCGATCCGGTGACCGGCTTCTACCGCGACGGGTGCTGCAGCACCGGTCCGGAGGATCTCGGTAGCCATACCGTGTGCGCGGTGGTCACCACCGAGTTCCTACGGCACCAGCGGCAGGTCGGCAACGACCTGTCGACGCCCCGACCCGAGTACTCCTTCCCCGGCCTGCGCCCGGGTGACCGCTGGTGCGTGGTCGCGGTACGGTGGCTGCAGGCCTATGAGGCGGGGGCCGCCGCGCCTGTCGTGCTGGCCTCGACGCACGAACGCGCCCTGGAGGTCATCCCGCTGGAGGCGCTGCGCGCCCACGCCGTTGACGTGCCCGCCGACCCACGATCACTCGGCTGACCTCGGCCGGCCCCGCCGGTCGCCGGCCCTGTCAGTCGATGATCTCGTCAGTCGATGATCTCGGGTTCGAGGCCCACGGTGAGCCAGTCGACGTAGGACAGGCCGGTGATCTCTTCGAGGCGGGCGATGTCGTCGACGAAGTACGGCAGCACGGCGCGGTGCTGCTCGGCGGTGAGCTTCGGGCGTCCGCCCTTCTGCCGCTGCAACGCGGTGAGCAGCGGACCGCGGAAGGTCCTGCGCGCGGGAACCGGGAAGTGGTGCCCGATCCGCCCGCCGGTGCGTAGCGCCGCGCGCAGCACGCTGTTCACGGGGGTGTCCGCGACGAACGGCGTGACGTTCTCGGCGGGCACCAGGTCCACCAGACCCGTCTCGACGCCGAGGAACTCGCAGACCCGGTCCAGCGTGGCGGCGGGGGAGTCGCGCAGGTCCCGGTAGCGCAGCAGCAGGACCTGGTCGCGGGAGAACAGGGTGAACAGATGGCTGAGCTGCTCCCCGTACAGGCCGAGGGAGACGTAGTGCCAGAACTGGGCCCAGCCGGCGTCCCGGCGCTCACGCTCCAGAGCACAGGCCCGGACGAAGTCACGTTCCGACTCCAGCCCCGCCGCCCACAGATGGGTCCAGTTCGAATGTGCGCGGTCGACCGGGTTGCGCAGCATGACGATGATCCGCGCCTTCGGCAGGAGCCGCCTGATCCGGTTCTGGGCGTCCAGGTCGTAGAGGTAGAACGGAGTGACCTCGCCCTTGAGCGTCCCCGCCGGAGCGGCATCGAACAGCGCTTCGTAGTCGGCCCGCCGCCACACGTGCTCCTGGTACGTCTGGGCGTCACCGGGGCCGCCCCGGGCCGGCGGCGGCCCCTGCGACAGGAAGAACTTCGGCTCCTTCACCGACGGGAGGAACAGCGCCGGGTGTCGGACGAGTGCCGCGTGCAGCGCCGTCGTTCCGGCTTTCGGCACGCCGATCACGAGGAAGTCGGGAAGGGCCATATGACGGGCGCTCCTGGACGACTGGGGTCGGTAAGCGACTGGGGTCGGTAAGCGACTGGGGTCGGTGGGCGGCCCCGGGGTACGTACCTCGCATACTCCAGTAATCCGACCGGGGACCTCAAGATAGTAGCGGTCAGGGCAGGACGGCGTGAACGGAACGTTCGTCATCCTTACCCGGCCGGTAGGGTTGCCGCGTGGTAGTGAGCAAACAGCACTTGGCGGCGACGGCCGTACCGCTCCCCGGGCTGAGGCCCGCCGTGACCGTGGTCGCGCCGCCCGGTGACGGCCCGGGGTACTGGGCCGGCGCGCCGTGCGCCATCGCGGTGGGCGGCGTATTTTACCTGGCCTATCGGCTGCGCCGTCCCGTTGGGATCGGCCGGGGCTTCGGCGTCGTCATCGCCCGCTCCACCGACGGGGAGAACTTCACCGAGATCGCCGTCGTGCCCCGGGACCCGTTCGGAGCCGAGAGCCTGGAGCGGCCCGCTCTGGTGGTGACCCCGCAGGGATCATGGCGGCTCTATGTGAGCTGCGCGGCTGCGGGCAGCCCGCACTGGTGGGTGGACCTGCTGGAGGCCGACGACCCCGCGGCGTTCGACCCGGCCCGCCGCCGTACCGTCCTGCCCGGCGATCCGGCCAGCCTCGCCGTCAAGGACCCGGTCGTGGTCCATTACGACGGGCAGTGGCATCTGTGGGCCTCCTGCCATCTGCTCGACGACCCGCTGGCGACGGACCGGATGGACAGCCGCCACGCCACGAGCCCGGACGGCGTGACCTGGACCTGGACCGGAACGGCGCTGGCGCCCCGCCCCGGCTGCTGGGACGCCCGCGGCGTGCGGATCAGTTCCGTGCTCACGGGCGGCTCCCAGCCGGTCGCCCTGTACGACGGTCGGGCCACCGCGGCGGAGAACTGGGCGGAACGCACCGGTCTCGCCGTCGGGGTGACCGTCGACCGGTTCCACGCGGTCGGCACCGAGCCGGTCGCGGTCTGTCCGGACGGGGACGGCGCCCTGCGCTACGTCAGCGTGGTCGAGCTCCCGGACGGCGGCCGGCGGCTGTACTACGAGGCCTCCCGGTCGGACGGCAGCCACGAGCTGCGCACGGAGCTGCATCCGGCCCCCTGAGCCGCCCCCGGTGCCCTGAACGCCGCCGTTTTGCCTGGTTGGCGGCATCCTGGCGGGGATGCTGCCGGTTTTAGGGAGGGGTCGCGTTTGAGGGGCCGGGTTCAGGGAGAGGTGTGGCGGCGCTCGCGACGAGGGCGTGCCCTGCCCGCGGATTTTGGGTCAGGCGATGGCCGCTCGGATGGGTTCGCGGTCGGTCAGGCCCACGCCGCCGCGCGGAGCGTCGGTCTCTCCCTTCATCTGACGGAAGATCGAGTCGTTGTCCCAGTACGCGCGCTCGGCAATGATTTTGCCCGGTTCCTGGCCGCTGAAGATGTAGAGCACAACGCCTTCGAAACGAACCGGACGACCCCGAGGGGCAATGCCGGCGAACTCGCCCTGATGTGTCCCTACCAGGGTCACCTCTCGCCAGGAGTAACCGGGGAGGTCGTATTCTCCGGTAACAGTGATGATGAAGTCCGGTAGGGCAAGGGCGAGCATTTCGTAGAAGTCCTGCACACCGCGGATGCCTTCGTAGCGGGCGTTCATCGGGACGACGTCGTAGAAGGCACGCTCGTCGCGCAGGAAGGTGTCGTAGACCTTCTCCCAATCCTTGGCGTTCTCCTGGCGGATGTGCTCCTCGATGGTCGCGCGCTGCCAGGAGATACGTTCCTCGGTAGCAATAGTGGTCATGGTCTCGGTTTCCTGGTCCTTCTCGTAGAAGGAGAATTCGTTGCGGATTCATCGTACGACAGGTCTGGACGCGGAACAGTTCGGCTCTTCGAATTACGGTGGATGTCGTAATTAGGCGGACACGCGTGGCGGGACGGCTTGGGTTGCGGGATGCAGCCAGCAGGGCCGGGTGGATCGGGACACGGCGTTGCGGCGTCCGCCATGCTGGAGCGGAACGTGCCGCCCGCACCGGTGATGATCGCGACTGTCAGGTCCCTGTGCGGCCCTTGCCGGCTTCTATCGTGACGGGTGACGCCAGGGCTCGGGGGCGCGCGTGCCCGCGGGTTCGCCCGGTCGGCGGGGGAGGTGGGGGTGGTGCGCGAGATCGCCGGCACCCTGCGCCGGTGGCGGGCGGCGGGCACCGCGTTCGCGGTGGCCACGGTCGTCGATGTCCGGGGCAGCGCGCCGCGCCAGCCGGGCGCGGCGATGGCTGTGGCTGCCGATGGCGAGGTCGTCGGCAGTGTGTCCGGCGGCTGCGTGGAGGGCGCCGTGTACGAGGCGGCCGCCGAGGTGGTCCGCACGGGGACGCCGGCCTTCGAGACCTATGGGATCCGCGATGACGACGTGGCCGCCGTCGGACTTACCTGCGGCGGCGTCATCGATCTGGTTGTTACGCCGCACCTGCCGCACCTGCCGGACGTGTCAGATCTGTCGCCCCCGCCGGGTCAGTCGGACCCGGGGCCATTGCCGCTCGACGCGGTCCTTGCGGCGATCGCCGCCGACGAGCCGGTGGCGCTGCTGACCGTGGTCGGTGGCGAGCGGCTGGGCAGCCAGGTCGCGGTGTGGCCGGAGCGGACCGCCGGTTCGTTCGGTTCGTCCGGGTGCGAGGTGACCGGGTGCGAGGTGACCGGGTGCGAGGTGACCGGGTGCGAGGTGACCGGGTGCGAGGTGACCGGGTGCGAGGTGACCGCGGTCGACGACGCCCGTGGCATGCTCGCGGCCGGGCTCAGCGGCCTGCGTCACTACGGTCTCCACGGGCAGGGGGGTCTCCACGGGCAGGGGCGACTCGACGCGGTACCGGTGTTCGTCTGTTCGTTCGCGCCGCCGCCGCGGATGCTGGTCTTCGGGGCGATCGACTACGCCGCCGCGGTGGTCCGCATCGGGCGTTTCCTCGGTTACCGGGTGACGGTGTGCGACGCGCGGCCGGTCTTCGCCACTCCTCGCCGTTTCCCCGACGCCCACGAGGTGGTATGCGAGCGACCGGCGGCGTTCCTCGCCCGCACCGAGGTCGACGCGCGCACGGTGATCTGCGTCCTCACCCACGACCCCAGATTCGACCTCCCGGTGCTGCGCGCGGCGCTGCGCTCCCCGGCCGGATACGTCGGGGCGATGGGGTCGCGGCGCACCCACGCCGACCGGCTGCGCAGGCTGCGCGAGGACGGGGTGAGCGAGTCCGACCTGGCCCGGCTGCGCTCACCCATCGGACTGGATCTGGGTGCGCGCACGCCCGAGGAGACGGCCGTCTCCATCGCCGCGGAAATCATCCAGAACCGGTGGGGCGGGAGTGGCCGCCCGTTGCGAGCCACCCGCGGCCGCATCCACGCCGAATCCGGTGATCCCGGCGGTGCCGGCGGTGCCGGCGGTGCCGCGGACGGACGCCCGAGGACAGCAAGATAATCAACGGTGTTGACGAGCATCCACACCCAAGATCATAAAAAACAAGATCATAAAAGAACAAAGCAACGCTCCCAGCCCCGGTCGGTGGTGCCTGAGTCGCGGCCAGAGTCAAACTCGGGGGTGAGACGCCAGGGTCGAAGGGGCCGTGGCGGGAGCCGGCCGGAGGAGTGGCGTACGTGCGTATCGCGATGTCGCTGGGGTACAGCGGAGGTTTCGAGGAGACCGTCTCGGGGCTCGCCGACTACGAGAAGGCCGGGCTCCAGGTCGTCCAGGTCGCCGAGGCCTACAGCTTCGACGCGGTCAGCCAGCTGGGGTTCCTCGCCGCCCGGACCTCACGCGTCGAGATCGCCTCGGGGATCATGCAGCTCTACACGCGCACCCCGAGCCTCATCGCGATGACCGCCGCGGGCCTCGACTTCGTCTCGCGCGGGCGGTTCACCCTCGGGATCGGCGCGTCGGGGCCGCAGGTCATCGAGGGTTTCCACGGCGTCCCCTACGATGCCCCGCTGGGCCGGACCCGCGAGACCATCGAGATCTGCCGGAAGGTCTGGCGCCGGGAGGTCCTCGAGTACCACGGCCATCACTACGACATCCCGCTCACCGCGGGGCGGGGGACCGGCCTCGGCAAGCCCTTGAAGATCATTAATCGACCGGTGCGGGACCGGATCCCGATCGTGCTGGCCGCGCTCGGTCCGAAGAACGTCGAGCTCGCCGCCGAGCTCGCCGAGGGTTGGATGCCCGCCTTCTACCTGCCGGACAGCGCGGACGAGGTGTGGGGCGAGGCGGTGCGGGCCGGTACGGCCAAGCGGGACCCGGCGCTCGGCACCCTGGACGTCTGGGCCGGGGCGTCCCTGGCCGTCGGCGACGACGTCACCGCGCTGCGCGACACCGACCGGCCGCAGCTCGCGCTGTACATGGGGGGCATGGGCGCGCGGGGCCGCAACTTCTACAACGACCTGGCTCACCGCTACGGCTACGCCGCGGAGGCGAAGCTTGTCCAGGACCTCTACCTCGCGGGTCGTAAGGAGGAAGCCGCCGCCGCGGTGCCGGCCGGCCTGCTGGAGAGGCTCTCCCTGATCGGGCCGCGCGGCTGGGTGGCCGAACGGCTCGCCGTGTTCGCGGAGTCCGGGGTCACGACGCTCGCCGTCAATCCGGTGGCGCCGACGCACCTGGAGCGGGTGCGTCTCATCGAGCAGATCCGCGAGCTCGCCGACGGCCTGTGAGGTGCCGACGGCCCGCGGCGACCCGTGCGGGGCGGCGAGCCGCGGCGGCAATGGAGCCGGGGCGGCCCCGGCGGAACCGCCCTGCCCCTGATGCTGCCCTGCCCCTTGTGCCCTCCTCGACTTGTGCCCTCCTCGACTTGTGCCGTCCTCGACTTGTGCCGTCCTCGGCACATCGTGTGATCAGCTCATGCCGGACGTGGTGAGGTCGTAGACCGTCTGCCCGCCGACCGTGGTGGCGGTGAAATGCGCCGCCACCCAGGCGGCGATCTCGTTGCCAGAGGTGGAGTTCCGCCCCCCGCCCATCCCGGTCCCGCCGGCAACGAAGTAGTGGATCTTGCCTTCGCTGACCCACTGCTCGAACTGCGCCAGCGTCGGTGCCGGGTCGCTGCCGTCCCATCCGCCGATCGCGATGACCGCCTTACCGCTGCTGAGCTCCAGCTCGGCGGCGGTGGTCGCACCGCCGGTGGTGGCGGCAGCCCAGGTCGTGGTGCTCGTCCTGAGCAGCGCGACCAGAGCCGTGCTCCCCGTGCCCCTTGCCACCGGCGAGTCGCTGGAGGAAGCGGAGGAACCGCTGGACGAGCCGCTGGACGAGCTCGGTGGGGTTCCACCCGGAGCGCCGGAGGGCAGGCCGCCGCCCGCCGCGGCCCCGCCCGGCCCACCCCCGGCGCCGCCGGCCGTGGCGGCCACCGCGGGACCGGAGATCGGGATGGAGCCGCTGTGCGGGTTCGCCGCGGTGGCAAGCGCATAGGCCGAGGTGCCTGCCGAGGCGCTGATCACGGTCGCTGCCGCGAGCACGGCGGTGATCCTGGTGAGCCGGGCGGCACCGGCCACCAGCGCGACGGCCACCAGCACGCTCGCCGGGAGGATGATCCAGCGCAGCACGGGCAGCCAGGAGGCCACCCGGTCCAGCAGGACGAAGCCCCACAGCCCGGTCACCGCGATCATCGCGGCCAGGGTGGCGCGGTGCGAGATCCGCGCCCGTCCACGCCAGCACACGGTTCCACCGGACGCGACGAGCGCGGCGACGGCGGGGGCGAGGGCGACCGTGTAGTAGGGGTGGGTGATGCCGCTCATGAAGCTGAACACCAACCCGCTGACCAGCAGCCAACCGCCCCAGAGCACGAGCGCAGCCCGGGTCGGGTCGGTGCGCGGCGTCCGCCGGGTGAACCACAGGCCGGCCACGAGAACGATCAGCGCGGCGGGCAGCAGCCAGGAGATCTCCGCCCCCATGCTCGCCCCGAACAGCCGGGTGATGCCGGTGGCGCCACCGAAACCGGTAGTCATACCCCCACCCCCGCCACCGCTGGCGCCACCACCGGCGGAGCCACCGAAGATGCGGCCGAGGCCGTTGTAGCCGATCGCGAGCTCCAGCAGGCTGTTGTTGGTGGAGCCGCCGATGTAGGGGCGTGACGAGGCCGGCCACAGCTCGACCAGGGCGAGGTACCAGCCGGCCGAGACGACGATCGCGGCCACGGCGCCGGCGAGGTGCGCGAGCCGTCGGCGCAGACCGGTCGGCGCGGCCGTCAGG
Organism: Frankia sp. BMG5.23; assembly: GCF_000685765.2. NCBI lineage: Bacteria > Bacillati > Actinomycetota > Actinomycetes > Frankiales > Frankiaceae > Frankia > Frankia sp. BMG5.23. Next base: position 10,179 of record NZ_JDWE01000020.1, on the reverse strand, counting down.
TACACCAGGCTGAGGGCCGGGACGACCAGGAACGCCTGCGCCATCTTGGTGAGGAAGCCGAAGCCCACGCAGGTGCCGGCCAGCAGCAGCCACCGCAGGCTCGCCCGTTCGGTGGCCCGGACCGTGCAGTAGGCGGCGGCGACGAGCAGCAGCACCAGCAGCGCGTCCGGGTTGTTGAACCGGAACATCAGCACCGCGACCGGGGTCAGCGCGAAGGCGGCGCCGGCGAGCAGGCCAGCGGCGGCACCGGAGGTCCGGCGCACCGTGGCATACAGCAGCCCCACCGCGGCGACGCCCTCCAGCGCCTGCGGTGCCAGCACGGTCCAGCTCGAGAACCCGAAGGCCCGGGCGAACAGACCGGAGACCCACAGCGAGGCCGGCGGTTTATCGACCGTGATGGCGTTGCCGGAGTCCAGCGAGCCGAACAGCAGCGCCTTCCAGCTGTGCGTGGCCGCCTGGGTGGCGGCGGCGTAGAAGCCGTTGCCGTAGCCGGACGCGCTGAGGTCCCACAGGTAGAGGACCGCAGTCGCCGCCAGCAGGGCCAGCAGCGACGGCCGGATCCACGCGGGGTCGCCGGCCGGGCCGCGTACCAGGCGGCCGATCCGGCCGCGGGGCCGGGAAGGCGGGGGCGGACCGGATGGGTGGCCCGCGGGATGCCGCACGGGCACGTCCGCGTCGGGTGCGTTCACGAGGGGGGAAACGATGGTCATCTCGAAGGCCGTCTCGGGACCGGGAAGTACGTCATGGGTAGACGATCGGTCCGGCGGCTTCGCGGATCCTGTGCCCTTACTGTGTGAATCCTGTGCGCTACGCGGATCCTGTGCCTTTACTGTGCGGGCCCCGTGCCCTGTGTTGTGCCTGTCCGGGTGCGGCATGCGCCGAGATGACTCTTACGTCACGGTAGAGTTGTCGGCGTGAGCGGATCGCGGTGGGCGTATCCTGACGGCCCCGCCGTCACCGACGGTCTGACCATCGGTGCCACGCGTGAGCATATCGCGGCGGCTCCAGCGGCGGATCTACCGGCGGCCGATCCGTACCCGTCCCGGTCCCGCGGCCGGATCAACGCGCTGTGGACGATCGTCGACCAGGTCGTGTCCAGTGGCACCAACGCGGCGATCAACTTCATCATCGCCCGCCGGGTCGACCCGACCGAGTTCGGTGCGTTCGCGATTGCCTACACGATCTTCGCGATCGTCGTCGGCCTGTCGCGCGCCGCTGCCACGGCGCCCCTGGGGATCAGCTATGCTGCCGCCGCCCCAGCCGCGTTCCGCACCGCCGCTCGCGCCGCGTCCGGCCTGGCCCTGGTACTCGGTGCCGTCGTGGGCGCCGGCCTGATGGCGGTCGGTGGCGTCCTCAAGGGCGTGGTCGGGACGAACCTGATCGCGATGGGTGTGGTCATGCCGGCCCTGCTGGTGCAGGATGCCTGGCGCTACACGTCGTTCGCCCAGGGACGTCCCCTCCGCGCCGTCGTCAACGATCTCGTCTGGGCTGCCGGGATGGGCGTGGGCATCGTCCTGCTGGCCATCGGCGGGCCGGATGCGGCCGGCGGCGCGCCGGTGATGGTCCTCGTCTGGGGTGCCGCCGCGGCGCTGGCCGTGCTGGTCGGCATCGGGCAGCATCGGGTCTGGCCCGCCCCGCGGCGGGCGCTCGCCTGGTTCACTGGTCACCGCGAGACGACCGGCTTCATGACCGCCGAGTTCGTGACGGTCCAGGGGGCGCAGCAGACGTCGACTCTGATCATCGCCGCGGTCGGCTCGCCGGCGCTCGTCGGTGCTCTGCGCGGTCTGCAGACCCTGCTCGCCCCCACGACGAACCTGGCCGTCGCGTTGATGAGCTTCGCGATCCCCGAGTTCGCCCGCCGCAGGGGTGCCCCGGCCCGTCGGATCATCCGCGCCGCCTACGTCGTGTCCGCGCTGGTAGTCGCCTCCAGCGTGCTGTGGACCCTCATCTTCCTGATCCTCCCCGACGATTTCGGGACGGCCCTGCTGGGCGATACCTGGAGCCAGACCCATGAACTCCTTCTCCTCGCGATGATCGCGCAGGCCGGGCCGGCGCTGGCGGTGGGACCGGCCGCCGTGCTCTACGCCTTCGGCCGGACCAGACTCACCTTCTGGATCAATCTTTTCTTCACGCCCTTCCTGCTCGCCGGCCCGGTCACGGGCCTTCTCCTCGGCGGAGCCAAAGGGGTGATCATCGGTAACATCATTGTGTTCTGGGCGACGATCCCGCCCTGGATTTACCAGCTCCACAAGCAGGCCCATGCCGTCGACCGTGGGTGACCTCCCCGCCCGCGCGGATTCCCGAGCCCGGGCGTGGTACCCGGCGGCGGACGAAGGTGGGGGCCCGGCCGGGGTCATTTCCCTGATCTTGGATCTGGCAGGCATGATGAGCGGGATCTGAACGGCCGGACCGCACCGGGCCGGGCGTGTGAGGCCCTGACCTTCCCCGGGAAGGTACATCGCGGGATCGAGGGGGAGTGGCGACCTATCTGCTCGGCCTTGGTTCCGCGGTGTGTTTCGCGGTGGCCGCGGTGATCCAGCAGCGGGTTGCCTTCCGGGCGCCGCCCGATGACGTCCTGCGGCTGCGGCTGCTGCTGTGGTTGGTGCGGCGACCGTGGTGGGATGTCGGGGTCGCCGTCGCGGTGATCGGCAGTGTGCTGGCCGCGGCGGCGCTGAGCCGGGGCGCGGTGGCCCTCGTCGAATCCCTGCAGATCTGCCAGCTACTGTTCGCCCTGCCGCTCGCCGCCCTGCTGGCGCAGCGGGCGGTGCCGCGCCGCGACTGGGCGGCGGCCGCGGCGACGGCCAGTGGCCTCGTGCTCTTCCTGATCGCCGGAGATCCGCATCCGGGCGATCCGGGGGCCGTCTCGACGTTCGGCTGGGTCCTCGCCGGCGCGGTGGTCGGCGGGCTGGTGTGCGGTGCGGTGTGGGGGACGCGGCGGCTCGCCGCCGCCCGGCGGGCCCCGATGCTGGCCACGGCCGTGGGCCTGCTGTCCGCGACGCAGGCCGCCCTGACCAGCAGCATCGGTCACCTGCTGACCACCCGCGGGATCGATGCGGTCCTGGTGTCCTGGCAGCCCTGGTCGGTCGTGGCCACGGCGATCGTCGGTGCGTTGCTGCTGCAGAGCGCCTACGAGATGGCCCCGCTGCCGGCGTCGCTGCCCGCCGCGGTGAGCAGCGAGCCGCTGGCCGGGGTGGTGATCGGGGTGGCCCTGCTGGGCGGCGACCTGCGGCTGGCGCCCCTCGCGTTGGTCGGTGAGGTGCTCGGCCTGGCCGTGATGGTCACGGGTGTCCGTACGCTGGCGACGTCTCCGCTGATCACCGGGCAGATGTCGCGGCTGGTGGCGAGGCAGGCCCAGGGGCGGCTGTCCCGGCTGGAGGAACAGGTGCACCATGACCTGGAACGGCTGCGCGCCGACCTGCGCCGCAGCCGGCGGGCCGGCGTCCCGGGGCCGGCGTTGCGACGCGCGCGTCGCCGGCTGCGCCGGGACCTCGACCGCATCGGCGCGGAGCTGGCGAGCCTCGTGGACGAACGGCACCGGTTCGACGATCGGATGCGGCCGGTCGCCGGGCAGGTGGGCTCGAACGGGTCCCGATCGGGGGAGCGGGGCCTGCTGGGGGACGACGCCGTGCCGGAAAGGGAACTGCTCGCCGCGCGACGTGCTCTCGACACCCGGGCGGACGAGCTTCGCCGGCGGGCGGATCGACTGCGCGGTGAGGCCGGTGCCGTCCTGGCTCAGAGGAATCATGCGCGATAGTCAGTCGACCGGGACCTGCCCGCGGGCGTGGCCGGGAGCCGAGTATCACCAGCCTCGGCGAGTGAGTGCCAGCGGCGCGCGAGGGCGCGGCCGACCACGAAGATCAGCAGCTCGGTGAGCAGGTGCCAGATGAAGTGCGTGCCGATCGGGAAGGACCCGCAGGCCTCCTCGTCGATCGTGCGGGCGAGCAGGCCTGCCGCGAACACCCCGGCGGCCGTCGCGAAGTCCCGCCAGTACCTGGACCGGTCCTCATGGTGTGACCCGTACAGTGCCACGGTCAGCCCGATCATGAGCAGCAACACCGGCACGTACGGTGCGGAACGGTTGGGGATCTGGCTGCCGAGGAGGGCGATGAACGCGGCGGTCACACAGGCGAACCCGGCCACGCCGGCCAGGCACCACGTCCAAGGCAGCCGGTAGAACCAACGCAGGAAACTTCCGACATAGATGAACACGAACAGGCCGATGGGCGCGATGTCCAGAACCTGGGCCCACCTGGTCGCCAGCGTGTGGAACGCGAAGCTGCCGACCCCGATCAGCACCGCGAGCGGCGGCATGAACGCGACGCTGGCCGGCACGCCGCTATGGCGCCGCAGGAGGCGCCATAGCGCGAACGCCGCGGTGAGATACGCGAGGTTGCTCACCGCGTCGAACTGCCGGACCGCGTTGTACGCCCCGGCCCCGGCGCCTGCCTGGTGCGGCGGCAGGTTGTGGGCGGCGCGGCCGCGGCGAGCGTTGGCCAGATGGCGGCGTTGGCTGTCCCGACCAGCCCGGCGCCCACCAGAAACACGGCGACCGGCGAAGTCAAGCCCTGCTGGCCTACCAAGGGCTGACCTGCGACGCTGTGTCGCTGGGCGGCATGCCAGCGATCAATGGCCCTATCCGCCCAGTCCATTGTGACTACACGCCCTGGCGTGCAAGGCTGCACAGCGATCTTGTGCGACAACCAGGGTTGTCGTTGCAGTGGCGACAACTATGGTTGTCGCATGGCGGACGATGCGCTCATGGCCACGCTCGGCGAGTTGGCGGACGCGAGCGAACGCGCACGGTCGATCGAAGCGGAGATTCGGACACTCGCGGCGCGGGCGGCGGCCGAGGGCGCGAGCTACGGGGACATCGGCCGCGCTCTGGGGATCACGCGGCAAGGAGCGCGCAAGCGGTTCCCGCGCCTGGTCGCCACCCCACCTGTAGCGACAACCTCCGTTGTCGCTACAGCGGCGCCGGCTGGAAGCCGACCCCCGGAGGATCTCATCGGCGGACCGCCAGCCTCGACGCCAGAGGCGACAACCGTCGTTGTCGCGCCCGGGGCGGCGGCAGACTCCGTGGCTCCGGCGAAACGACCGACCGGCAAGCCAGAACGGACACCGGCCCCGTCCGCGCCTCGCACAGGTTCGACAACCACAGTTGTCGAGCGTGCGGGCGCATCCACGGCGGACCGAACCGGCGGCCCGGAGGATGCCGCCGGGCGGCCCGCCACCTCCCGGCGGCAGAAGGCGGCGGACCAGCCGCGTGCGCGGGCAGGCTCGCTGCCGTCCGCGATGGATGCTGCGGTGGCCGCTGTCGCGGCCATGACCGAGGACACCGGATACACCCTGGTACGGATCGAGACCGGCTACCGCGTCCTCGTCGATGGCGTGGAGTCCGGCACCCTGCGCCCCGACTACACGGGCACCACGAGGAACCGGCCGCGCGGATGGCTCCCGAAGGCTCCCGGTCTCGTCTCCGTCTTCCCGCCAGGACGCAGCTACCGGACTCGCGACGAAGCCGTCACGCACCTCCTTGCCGACCTGCGCCACCAGGGGGAGCAGCGGCGAGGCAGGCAGAGGAAGCCGCGGCTATGACCGAAGGTGGGAGTGGTCGGGCAGATGCCGACCGCTCCCACCTCGGGAAGGCGGACGACGGACCGCCTTTGCGGCGCTGAGGTCCGGTCTCGGTCCGCGTGGGAAGTCGGTAGTCGGACTTCGGCTTACCGCGCGGCCAAGGTCCGACTACAGCCCGAGTCCTTGCCGGAGCGCGTCCACGGCGAGGCGTCGGTGGGAGATGGCGTTCTTCTGGTCGCTGGTCATCTCGGCGAAGGTCAGGTTGCCACCGTCCGGCGCGAAAATCGAGTCGTAGCCAAAGCCTCCCTGCCCCCGCCGTTCGGTGGTCAGCACGCCTTGTAGCGTGCCGGTGAAGACGCGGACGCCGTCAGCGTCGGCGTAGCCGAGCGCCGTGGTCACCGTGGCCGTGCGGTCAGTGACCGACGCGGCCATATCGAGCAGACCTTGAGCGCCCACCGAGTCGAGGAACCAGGCGACCAGTGCGCCCGGCAGCCCGTTCCAGGCGCTCAGGGTTAGGCCGGTGTCATCGACTAGCACCGGGCTGTGCAGCTTTGAATAGGCGTCCTCGGCCTTTCGTCGCACCACTTTTTCGACGTCGAGGGACTGAATCTCGATCAGGTCTTCCTTGACGGCCTTGACCTCGATTCCGAGAAGCGCGGCGTACTCCCGGGCCTTCCCTTCGTTGCCGGTGATCAGAGAGACATGGTCGATCATCTTTTCTACCTTCCGCGGGGTCCTGGTTAGTCGTCGATCCGAAGCCAGTGCCGGGAGTAGTCGGTGAGCCGGATGGCGTGTGCGTGATTTGCCGGTAGAAGGCTACCACGTACCGTTACAGCGTCTCCGTCCTGCACCGGCGTGCTGAACTTCCACCACAGCACGTATATTTCGACGATTCCACTGCCGGTTACAAGGTCGAATCGGCGGGGGAAGAGGTTGCTTCTGCTCGCGTTCGTGACGCGGCCAGAGACGGTCACGTGGTCGGCCCGTGGCGTGGGGGCTATCAGCGCGGCGGGCGTCGTTTGTGACCGGTCTCGCACGCGGATTGTGGTGACGACGTCGTTGGAGAGTTGCAGTCCGGTCCACCGTCGCGCGATGATCGACCGGATGGAGTTGTTGTCGTTGCGAAATACCCGTCGGTAGCGCTCGTACTGCTGGATTTGGCGTTCGGCTGTGACGGTGGTGAAACCCAGCCGATCTCGAATACCGGGCAGCTCCTTTCGGAGGACTTCGACGTTGGCCAAGTCTTGGATCACGAAGTCGACGTCTTTACGCACTGTTCCTCTGGGGGTGAGGTGAAGACCGAACATCGATGACCCGAAGATGCCCACCGATTCGGGTCCGACGAGCTTGACCAGTTCCGTGTAGAGGTCGAACCAGACGGTTGAACGGAACGTCTCGACCATTGCGATTGCGGACCGAATCGGGTCGTGATGTTCGGCTACTTCTTGCACCGGGACGAGCGTGTAGGTATCGAGTACGTCCGCTGGCAGTCGTTCGTCTTCGATGAAGTTCTTCCGGTACCGGGCGTTGCGGTAGAATCTGTCGCCTTCTGGATGCGGCGAGTAGACGTTGTATCCGAGAAAATGAGTCCGGCTGTCGAGGTTGCCGAGGACTCGGTAGATCTTGCCGTCCTCGGTTACGACGTGGTCTAGGTCGAGGAGGGCACGTCGGTCGGATTCCACGACCGCCTCCATTCGTCGGCTGTGCTGACTTCGATGTCCTTCCCGCGGGCGTCGGCGATGAGGTAGTCCTGGATCGTGAGCATGAAGGGGATGTTGTCCTGCCATTCTTTGAGCGGGTTGCCGTCCGCTCGGTCTCGGCCCTTCTGGGCTACGCGCTTCCTGAGTTCTTCGGCGGTCCGGACGATCAGTAGCGTTGCGCGTATGTGCGCGGTTCGGTTCTCGTCTCGCAGCGCGGCAATGATCGGGCTGTGAAAGTGCGCTCCCTCGACTACTGCGTCGAATCCGTCGAGGACCAGCTTTCTGACCACTTGCCCGATGGCCGGTGCGATGGCTGCGGCATGATCGGCGAATCCGGTCACGATGTTGTGTTGGGTCGGCGATCCATAGAGTTCCCAGGCGGTGTGCGTCACCTTGGCGAGCACCGGAACGCGTTCGAGGTCCACGTAGGCTCTCTGGACCTCTCTGAGGTAGTCAGTCTGAACGACGGTTCTGATAGCCCGGTGATGCGCGAATGCTACCGCTCCGGTCGACTTCCCAACGCACGGAATACCGTAGACGATGTGGATGGTAGTCTCAGGCGTCGCCATAGCGGTACTTCCTTCCGCAGGCGATGACCTGATCGTATTCATCGCCGGTCAGCCCAGCGAGGCTGAACTCGCTTTCGAGACTCGTGCGGAACAGAACGGGGTCGTCGGTGTTGATGGACACTGGTATGCCGAGTTGGAGTGCAACCCTCGCCGGGCTCGTTCGGTTCCAATCGGCGACTCCCAGCAATGTGTTGCTGGTTGGGCACATGTCGAGACAGATGCCGTTGGCTCGCACGAAGTCCACAAGCGCCTCGTCGTCGAGAAGCAGAACGCCGTGGCCGATCCGGTCGGGTGTGATGCGGGCTAGGACGTAGTGGGAGATCGCGTTGTTGAACAACTCTCCCAGGTGGATGTTTACCTTCATTCCGCCGGTTTGCAGATTCCGCAGAGTCCGAAGATAGCGGTTGAACTTCGGGAGATCGTAGGGCAGAAAATTGAGGTCTACGCCGGCGATGCGGGTCGTCAGGTCATCCTGCTCGGATAGGACGTCAAACAGCGCATCTAGCTGGTCCTGGGTTTTGGTCATGTTCACGCCAGCGAGGAACGTTATGGAAAGAGCGGTACGGTAGGAAAGCTCCTCGCGGAAGATGTCGATGCCGTCACCGGCGCTGTGCATCCATCGCCAGCGGCCTGTGGACGGACCGATGCGGAGGTCAATGTGTTCGATCCGCGACGCCTGCATCTCGTCCAGAAGGCGGCGGACGACTCGGCGGAACGTTGCCTCGGTGAAGATGTCCGCGTCGTCGGTCAGGCTCATGACCGTCTGCCAGAGCAGGGTTAGCCGTTCCGCAGGCGTTGACTGTAGGTAGGCGTCTGTCTCGTATACGCCTCGTAGGTAACCTACCCTCTCGGGTTTCGCGATTTCGAGCGCCCGTAAGGCTGATTCGAAGTGGCAGTGTAGAAGGCTGTGCATGGCTGGTCCCCGTGACCTGATCGAAGTGTCTGCTGTGCGGCCGGCGTCGTGGCGTCAGCGCGGCTGCGGTCTGCTCGGCAGCGTGATCCGTCGAACTTCCTGCGGATGGGTCTGGATCAGGCGCTCGGCTTCCGCCTGGTCGTCGGCCATGACGCAGGTCGCTACGGCATGGATGACGGGCGCGAATGCCTCGATCCCGGAGCGGGCCGCGGACTCTGTAGGGTTAGGTATCAGATGGCTGTTATCGAGGACGGCGTCATAGCGGTGCCTGTCGGTGAACAGGTCGAAACCGTGTCGTCGCTGAAATAGCTGACGGTTGAAACTGTCCTTCTCGTCGAGGAGGGATCTGCACCGATCGGGGCTCGTTCTTCGATCGTACGTATTCGGAAGTCCCGTTGTTGATCTTTTGGGGTGACGGCCTTCGGGGCTGGGTGTGGCCTGATGGTCGTGGTGGGTGATGTTCTGCCGGTCGGGGTGGTTTGCTGCGGTGCGTGACGGTTGTCGAGTCGGGGGCGGGCGCTGCCGCGAGCGGTGAGGTTGCCGAGGGCGCGGCGCTGCTGGCGGAGAACGCCTGGCTGCGGGCCCGGGTCGCGGAGCTGTTGACGGACATCGCCGGGCTGGTCGCGCGGGAGGCGACGCGTGAGGCCGAGGTGGTGGAGCTGCGTCTCCAGCTCGAGGCGTTGCAGGCGGAGCTGGCGACGTTGCGGCGGATGCTGTTCGGCCGGTCGTCGGAACGGGAGTGCGGCGGGTCGCCGGCCGTGGGTTCGCCGGATGGCGGGGACGGTTGTGGCGACGGGGCGCGGGGCGAGGCCGCCGGGTCGGCAGGCCGGCGGCGGGGGCCGGGCGCGCGCTCGGGCCGGCGGAGCTACGACCATCTGTCCCGCGACGAGGTCGACTGCGACTTCGAGGGCGGGGGCTATGGCTGCCTGTCGTGTGGGCAGCCGTTCACGCCGTGGGGCGAGCATGTCGTCGAGCAGCTCGACTGGCTGGTGACGGTGCGGGTTCGGGTGTCGAGGCGGCGCCGGTATCGGCGGGGCTGCCGCTGTGGCGGGTCGTTGACGGTGACCGCGCCGGGACCGTCGAAGGCGATCGGGAAGGGCCTGTTCACGCACCGGTTCCTCGCGATGCTGATCGTGGAGCGCTATGTCGCGGGCCGTTCGCAGAACTCGCTGGTCACCGGGTTGGCCCGGCACGGCGCCCAGCTCTCGCCGGCGACGCTGACCGGGGCGTGCGCCCAGGTCGCGGGCCTGCTCGCCCCACTCGCCGAGCAGATCGTCGGGCGGTCGCGGGGGTCGTGGCACCTGCACGCCGACGAGACGACCTGGCGGGTGTTCACCCCGACCGGCGGCGGCGGGCCGGCCCGCTGGTGGCTGTGGGTGTTCCTGGGGCCGGACAGCGTCTGTTTCGTGATGGACGCGACCCG